>CAYMGL010000045.1:5135-14133 GCA_964389945.1 uncultured Actinomycetota bacterium | reverse complement strand
GAGCGGCACCTCGACGACGTGCTGCGGCGAGCCGTCCTTCGCGCTGGACTCGTACACGGTCAGCAGGACCTCGCCGGTCGTCCCGGCCTCGACCTGGAACTCGAACTCGCCCACGCACCCGTTCCCACAGGACATCGTGCCGAAGTCCTCGGCCAGGACCGTGCCGTCCGCCGTCTCGAGGCGGTAGAGGTAGTTGGCCTCGAACGTGTTGCCGCACCCGGTGACCGTGACCGGGTCGGCCACGGTGGCGTCGGGCTGCGGTGTCAGGACCTCGATGAACGCCTCGTCGTCGCGACCGGCGCAGACCTCGTCGAAGGTCGGCGCGGCGACCTCCTCGGACGGTTCGTCGTCGGCCTCCGGCGACGGCTCGGGCGAGGGCTCGGGGTCGGCGACGGGCTCCTCGGTCGGCTCGTCGTCGTCGGAGACCGGCACGGCGCTCGCCTCCAGGTCCGGCTCCTGCGCGGTCGGCGTCCCGTCACCACCGCACCCGGCGAGGACGACCGCCACGGCGGTGAGGAGGACGGGGAGGACAGGACGGGTCACAGGCGTGCTCCGGAAGGTCGGTGTCACCAGCGTGCCACGCGGAAAGTACGGTGCCAGCGATCTTGGCAACGAGCTTGGAGGGAGCCAGGTGCTGCGACGTGTGCTCGTCGCCAACCGTGGGGAGATCGCCGTCCGCGTGCTGCGGACCTGCCGACGACTCGGGATCGAGACCGTCGCGGTGTACTCCGCGGCCGACCGGGACGCACCACACGTGGCCCTCGCCGACCGTGCGGTGCCCATCGGACCGCCGCCCGCCGCCGACAGCTACCTCCGCGTCGAGGCCATCGTCGAGGCGGCCCTGTCGACGGGCGCGGACGCGGTCCACCCCGGCTACGGCTTCCTCTCGGAGAACCCGGCCCTCCCCCGCGCACTGGACGAGGCCGGCATCACCTTCGTCGGTCCGCGCCCCGAGGTCATCGCCCTCATGGGCGACAAGGCCGCCGCCAAGGCCCGGATGGCCGAGGCCGGTGTGCCCGTCGTACCGGGCATCGACGACCCGACGCTGGCCGACGAGGAGCTGCTCGCGCGGCTCGACGAGGTCGGGTTCCCGCTGCTGCTGAAGGCCGTCGCCGGTGGGGGCGGCAAGGGCATGCGGGCCGTCCACGACCCCGCCGACGCCGCCGACGCGCTCGCGGCGGCCAAGCGGGAGGCGCGCAACGCCGTCGGCGACGACCGCATGATCGTCGAGCGGCTCGTCACCGACCCGCGCCACGTCGAGGTCCAGGTCATCGGCGACACGCACGGCACCGTCCTGCACGTGCTGGAGCGCGACTGCTCGATCCAGCGACGGCACCAGAAGGTCGTCGAGGAGGCACCAGCCGCGCACCTCGACGACGACGTCCGGCAGCGCCTGCTCCAGGCCGGTGTCGATGCCGCGGCCGCCGTGGACTACACCGGTGCCGGCACCGTCGAGTTCCTCCTCGACGCCAACGGGGAGGACTTCTACTTCCTCGAGATGAACACCCGGCTGCAGGTCGAGCACCCCGTCACCGAGCTGGTCACCGGCCTCGACCTGGTCGAGCTGCAGCTGCGGGTCGCCGCCGGCGAGCCACTGCCCGTCGCGCAGGCGGACATCAGGCCCGACGGGCACGCGATCGAGGTCCGCGTGTACGCCGAGGACCCGCAGGTCGGCTTCCTGCCGCAGACCGGTCGCATCGTGTCGCTGGCCTGGCCGGTGGGCGACGACGTCCGTGTCGACAGCGGCATCGAGGACGGCGGCACGGTGACGCCGCACTACGACCCGATGCTCGCCAAGGTCATCGTGCACGGCGAGGACCGTGGCAGCGCCCTGGCGCGGTTGCAGGGCGCCCTGCGCGAGACGTCGATCGCCGGCGTGCGCACCAACGTCGAGTGGCTCGGGGACCTGCTGCGTGACCCGGCTGTCGTCGCCGACGAGGTCACCACGGCGTGGCTGGACACCTGGGCGTGGACCGAGCCGCCCGTGCACGACGCACTGCTCTGGCAGGCCGGCCAGACCCTGGCGGGCGACCGCGGCCGTCGTGACGGGCCGAGCAGCCCGTGGGACGACCTGGGGCCGCTCCGACCCGGGGCGGGTGCCTGGGTCGTGCACCTGGAGGACCGCGACACCGTCCACCGACTGGCGCTGCGTGCCCACCCCGGCGAAGCACCGGCCGACGTCGCCGTCACGACCGACCTCGCGGCCGACGAGCAGCGCACGCTGGTCCACCCCTTCGAGGGCCTCCGCGGTGGCGACGTCGTCGGCGCGATGTGGAACGACCGCACCCCCGACGTGATCTGGACGACGGGGCTCGGTCAGACCCGCGGCCTGCGCATCGTCCCGGCCACGCGCCACCTCGACCTGGGCGCAGCTGGTGGGGACACCGCCCTGTCATCACCCATGCCTGGCTCGGTCGTGACCGTCGAGGTCGCCGAGGGTGACGAGGTGGCGAAGGGCCAGACCCTGCTCGTCGTCGAGGCGATGAAGATGGAGCACCCCGTGACCGCACCGGTCGACGGCACGATCGTCGGCCTCGCCGTGGCCGCCGGCGATCCGGTCGAGGCGGGCCAGGCGCTCGTCACGGTCCACCCCGCGGAGGACGACTGATGCAGCTGCCCACGTCCGTCACCATCGTCGAGGTCGGCCCGCGCGACGGGCTGCAGAACGAGGACGAGGTCATCGACACGGCCGTCAAGGTCGAGCTCGTCGACCGCCTCGCCGCGACCGGGCTGCCCGTCGTGGAGGCCACGTCGTTCGTCCATCCCCGCTGGGTGCCGCAGCTCGCGGACGGCGCCGACGTCATGGCGGGCATCACCCCGGTCGAGGGCGTGCGCTACCCGGTGCTGGTGCCCAACGCGAAGGGGATGGAGGCCGCGCTGGCCGCCGGCGTGCACGAGATCGCGATCTTCGCCGCCGCGTCGGAGGGCTTCAGCCGGGCCAACCTCAACCGCACGCGCGGCGAGTCGCTGGAGATGTTCGCGCCCGTCGTGCACACCGCACGCGAGGAGGGCATCCGCGTCCGGGGCTATCTCTCGACCGTGCTCGGCTGCCCGTTCGACGGCCCGACGCCCGTCGACGAGGTCGTGCGCATGACCGAGAACCTCTTCGAGCTGGGCGTCGCCGAGGTCAGCCTCGGCGACACGATCGGGACCGGCACGGTCGGTGGGGTCCACGCCATGCTCGACGCGCTGGACGACGCCAACGTGGGGCTCGACCGGCTCGCCGTGCACATGCACGACACCTACGGCCAGGGCCTCGCCAACACGCTCGCGGCGTTGGAGCACGGGGTGTCGGTCGCCGACACCTCGGTCGGCGGGCTGGGCGGCTGCCCCTACGCGCCGGGGGCGAAGGGCAACCTGGCGACCGAGGACCTCGTCTACGCGCTGCACGGCAGCGGCGTGGAGACCGGCATCGACCTCGACGCCCTGGTCGACATCAGTGCGTGGATGGCGGGGATCCTCGGCCGCGAGCCCGCCAGTCGCGCCGCACAGGCGATCCTCGCCAAGCGCTGACATGGACGACCTCGCGGCGGTGCGGGCGTTCTACGCCGAGCGGGACGAGGACGCCCGGCTGCAGGGCCGCGAGGGCTGGATCGAGGGCCAGCGCGTACGCGCCCTGCTGGCGCCGCGGCTGCCGGCGGCACCTGCGCGCGTGCTGGACGTCGGCGGTGGGCCCGGGGCCCACGCGCGCTGGCTGACGGACCTCGGCCACGACGTGCACCTGCTCGACGTCGTGCCGGAGCACGTGGCTGCGGCACGACAGGCGGGACTGGACGCAGCCGTCGGCGACGCGCGTGACCTCGCGGGCGTGCCGGACGCGAGCGTCGACGTCGTGCTGCTGCTGGGGCCGCTCTACCACCTCGTCGCGGCCGCGGACCGTGCACGGTGCCTGGCCGAGGCGCGTCGCGTCCTGCGCGACCACGGGCTGCTGGCGGTCACGGCCGTCACCCGCTCCGGCCTTGCGGTGCACCAGCTGCGGACCGGCGCCGACGCGGACCCGGAGGTCGCGGCTGCGGTCGCTCGGGTGCTGGCGCACGGTCACGACCCCTCCGACGACGACCCGGTCTTCCATTGCCACCGCACCGACGAGCTCCGCGCCGAGGTCGCCGACGCGGGCTTCGCGGTGGACCGGATCCACGGCCTGGAGGGACCGGCGTGGCCGCTGCTGGACCTCGACGCAACGCCCGACGACGCCATGTCGGGGCGCGTGCTGGCGCTGGCCGAGGCACTCGACGACGACCCGTCCCTGGTCGGCGCGAGTGCCCACCTCCTCGTGCTCGCCCGCCCGGCCTGACGCCGGGCGGCGGTCACGGGGTGCCGAGTGCCGCGAGCATCGCGTCGCCGAGCGCGAACTGGTCGTCGGTCGTCGCACCGATGGTGGTGGTGACCAGCTCGCCGTGCGGCGCCGCTGCAGCCCACTGCTGCGCGACCTCGAGAGGATGGCCCGGGTCGTCCGGCCAGCCCACCACCCCGAACGGCACGTCGACCGACCGCACCTCGGCGAGGGTCGGCGCGAGGCCACCGTCGAGTGCGAGCAGCGCCGCCTCGACGCTGGGGGTGTCGCCGGCCGCGAGGTCCCGGACCAGGACGCGTCGCAGCCACGGCTCGATGCCGGGCTCCTCGCGCAGCCGTGCGACCATGCCCGCGACCCCGTGCTCGGCCACCTCCGCGGCCACGGCGGCGTGCGGCCCCTCGCCCGGCACCGCCCGGCCGGTCCACGCCGGGAGCGCCGCGACGACGCGCTCCACCGCGACGACACCGCGGGCGACGGCCGCGACGGCCGCGTGCCCACCGGCGCTGACCCCCCCGACGACGCGCGGCCCGACGACGGCCGCGAGCGCACCGACGTCCGCGACGAGCCGGTCGAGGACGTGCAGCGCCGGTTGCCGGACGGCCGAGGCGGCGCCGTGCCCGCGCAGGTCGGCGGTGACCACGCACCACCCGGCGGTGACCAGCGGCGGCGCGACGTGCTCGGCGAGGTAGGTGCACGACGAACCGACGCCGTGCTGCAGCAGCAGCCGGGGCGCCGCCGGGTCGCCGTGGAAGCGGGTCGACAGCACCGCGCCGTCGGCGCTCGTGACGCGGGGGCCCGGCCTCACGGCGTGATGCGCGCGAGCTCGTCGGCCAGCTGCCCCGCGTCGAGCTCGCCGATGACGACCGACACCAGGGCGCCGTCGGCGTCGAAGAACGCGGTCGTCGGCATCGCCACGCCGTCCAGGGCGATGTGGGTCGTGGCCGGCGGGTCGAGCACCGAGGGCCACGACACCCCGAGCCGCTCCACGAAGGGCTCGGCGTCCTTGCGCCGGTCCTCGCTGGCGACGCCCAGCCACCGGACGCCCGGCGTCTCCGCCGAGACGCCCAGCAGCAGCGGGAGCTCACGCTCGCACGGAGCGCACCACGAGGCGAAGACGTTGACGACCGTGCCCTGCCCCGCCGCGGCGGACTCCTGCACGAACGCGGCGACCTCCGGCCAGCCGCCGTCGACGAGGACGCCCTCTGGCGCCGACGCGCCCACGGCCGCGGCCGCGGTGTCGACCTCCGGCAACGGCCTGCCCCCGGCCGTGCAGCCGGCCAGGACGAGGACCGAGACGAGGCAGCCGAGGATGCGGCGGGCCACGGCGCTCCGATGGGTCGAGGGGCGGTGATTGTAGGGTCGCTCCCCCGACCCACCGGAGCGCACATGGCCACCCCGCACGTCCTCGTCACCGGCGCGTCGACCGGCATCGGACGGGCGTGTGCCACGGCACTGCGCGCCGGCGGCTTCGTCGTCCACGGCTCCGTGCGGCGCGAGGAGGACGCCGACGCGCTCGCGTCGGCCGACATCCGCCCCGTCGTCTTCGACGTCACTGACGACGACGCCGTGGCCGCCGGGATCGAGGCGGTGCGCGACGCGGCCGACGGCAACCTCCGAGGCGTGGTCGCCAACGCCGGGATCGCCGTCAGCGGCCCGATCGAGGAGCTGACGACCGAGGAGCTGCGCCACCAGCTCGACGTCAACGTGCTCGGCGTGCACCGCACCGTGGCGCCGCTCATCGGTGACCTCTGCGCGACGGGCGGACGCATCGTGCTCATGAGCTCGGTGTCGGGACGCATCGCGCTCCCGATGGTCGGGGCGTACAACGCCAGCAAGTTCGCGTTGGAGGGCTACGGCGACGCGCTGCGGCGGGAGCTGGCGCCACACGGGGTCGACGTCGTCCTGGTCGAGCCCGGCCAGATCGACACACCCATCTGGGACAAGATGCCCGACGACGAGTTCGACCAGCTGGGCGCCCGCTACGCCGAGCGCGGCCGCCGCATGGCCGCGGGGATGCTGGCGAGCGCCCGCCGGGCACCACCGGCCAGCGCCGTCGCCGACGTCGTGGTGGAGGCCCTCACCGTGCGCCGACCCCGGACGCGGTACGCGCTCCCCCGCGACAGCCGGATCAGCGCGGCACTGCTGCCACGCCTCCCCGACCGCCTCGCCGACCGCATCATCGGCAGCCAGCTCCCCGGCTGACCCGTCGGGGCAGCCGCCCCCGGCGCTCAGCCGATCCAGCCGCGCAGCCGACCTCGCAGCGCGTCGACGCCGTCGCCCTTCGTCGCACTCACCCACACGACGTCCTCGGGGGCGACGCCGCACTTCGTCGCGACCTCGCGCTGCCGCTTGACCCGCTGCGAGGACTTCACCTTGTCGCGCTTGGTCGCCACGATCGTCACGTCACGCCCGAGCGCGCGCAGGCGCCCCAGCATCTCGAGATCGAGCGAGGTCGGACCGACCGCGCCATCCACGAGCAGCAGCACCATGACCAGCGGCTCGCGCTCCTCCAGGTACTGCCACATCCGCCGCCGCCACGCGTCGCGCACCTGCTGCGGCGCCTTCGCGAAGCCGTAGCCGGGCAGGTCCACGAGCGTCCCACCACCGCGCAGCCGGAACTGGTTGAGCAGCTGCGTCCGACCCGGTGTCGACGACGTCCGGGCCAGCTGCTTCTGGTTGGCCATGGCGTTGAGCAGCGACGACTTGCCGACGTTGCTGCGCCCGACCACGGCGACCTCGGCCGACGAACGCTCGAGGCGGTCGGGGACGTCGGCGGACGTGACGAAGGTGAGGTCGAGGGCTGCCACTCAGGACCTGGCCGGCACGTCGACGAGCACGTCGGCCGCGGCCGTGAGGAAGTCCTCGACCTCCTCGGCGGTGCCGACGGTGGCACGGACCTGTTCCAGCATCCCGTACGGCACCAGCGGCCGCAGGCCGACGCCGTGCTGCTCGAACCCCTTGACCACCGGTCCGGCGTCGGCGCCGACCTCGAAGGTGAGGAAGTTGCCGAGCCCGTCGGTGAACGGGATCCCCAGGTCGCGCAGTCCCTGCGCCATGCGCGCCCGGTCACGGAGGGTGTTGCTGACCGCCATGTCGAGGTGGTCCGTGTCCGCGAGCGAGGCGAGCGCGGCGGTCTGTCCCACCGCGTTGGCGTTGAAGCGCGGCCGCCAGTTGTCGACCCCCTGCACGATCTCCTGGGCACCGACGAGGTACCCGACCCGCAGCCCGGCGAGCGCGTGCGCCTTCGAGAACGTCGACGTCACGATCAGGCGGGGGTGCTCCACGTCGAGGTCGCGGACGCGGGCGTAGCCGCGCTGCCCCGCCGCGTACTGCCAGTAGGCCTCGTCGACGAGCAGGGTCACGTCCTCGGGCACGCCCTCGACGACGGCGCGGAGGCCCTCGGCGTCCAGGTGCGCACCCGTGGGGTTGCCCGGGTTGTCGACGATGACCAGCCGGGTCTCGTCGTCGATGGCGTCCAGCAGCGCCTGCGGGTCGCGCTGGTAGCCGTCCTCGTCACCCGTTGCCGGACCGCCCGTGGCGGCCTCGCGGTACTCGACGCCAGCGTTGCGACAGGCCAGGCGGTAGACGATGAAAGCACGTTCGTAGGCGACGACGTTGCCGCCGCGGCCGTGCGTCTGCTGCGGGACGAGGTCCATCAGGATCGCGGCCGACCCGGTCCCGACGCTGACGGCCTCGAAGGCGACGCCCTCCTGCTCGGCGAGGGCACGACGCAGGGCCACGGACTGGTCGTCGGGGTACAGGTGCAGGTCGGTGGCCACGGCCCGGGCGGCCTCGACGGCGGCCGGCGACGGGCCGTACGGCGACTCGTTCGAGGACAGCCGCACGCGCATCCCCGGTGGTGGTCCGGCAGCGGTCGAGGCGTTGACGGACACGTCGGCTCCTGGGGTGGCGTGCGCCCGTCGACGCTAGCGGCGCGACGCGTCGGGGGCCTGCGGCCGCTCGACGACGCCCAGCTGCCACGGGTCCTCGAGGGTCCCGCGCAGCACGTCGACGAGCACCTCGAGCTCGTCGTTGGCGCACAGCCGCGCGTCGACCGCGAGGTCCACGGCCAGCACCGGTCGGACCACCGGCAGCCCGGCTCGCGCGACGACCCGTTCCTCGACGTCACCGACCACGGCGTGCACGACCGTGCCGGCGTGCGGCACCGGGGGGTTGAACTGGACGTCGAAACCAGCACCGCGCTGGACGATCACCGCACCGACCGCGCCGGGCTCGATCCCGACACCGGGGGCGGCGATGCCGAGTCGTCCCATCCACGCCACGAGCCGCAGGACACCGCGCAGCATCGCAGCGGGGACGCGGCCGAGCGTGCGACCCGTCTGGGCCCACGCCGCACTGTCCTCGTCGTCACGCAGGTTGGCCACGAGCTCGGTGGGCTCGATCGCGTCGGCGTCGTCGACGCGGCGGTGCCGACCGTGCTGGAGGAGCGTCACGGCGACGCCGTTGCGTGGCGCCGCCCGGCCGAGACGCACGACCCGGTTCAGCCCCGGCGCGGCGACCAGTGCACGGCCCATCGCGATGGTGACCACGTGCTCGGGCTGGACCAGGACGTCGGTGGCCCGCTCGACCTGGGCACCCCAGAGCTGCAGCTGCGTCGCGTCCACCTCGAGCCGCGCGAGGACGACGCCGGTGTCCGGCGCGCCCCAGGTCGCCGCCGCGACGGTCGACCGCGTGTGCCGCAGG
>CAYMGL010000045.1:0-5035 GCA_964389945.1 uncultured Actinomycetota bacterium | reverse complement strand
GCTCGACGGCGGCGGTCACAGGTAGAGCCCGGTCACGCCCTCGCTGCGGTCGCTGGCGACGGCGTGGACGTCCCGCTCGCGGACGATCAGGTAGGTGTCACCACGGACGTCCACCTCGATCGCGTCCTCGGGCAGGTAGAGGATCTCGTCGCCGACGTCGACGTTGCGCACGTTCGGGCCGACGCCCAGCGTCTCGCCCCACAGGCCCTTGCGGTCCACCGACTGGGCCGTGGCGGGGATCAGGATGCCGCCCTTGGTCCGCCGTTCCGCACCGTCCGGGACCGCGACGAGGATGCGGTCACTGGTCACCGCGACCGATCGTCGGGTGTCCGGGGGGGCCATGCGCACGGGGTTCTCCATGGCGGCGGAGGCTACCGACACGGGTCTGTCAGGCCCTCAACCGAGCGGCAGCCGGACCTCGAAGCAGGCGCCGTCGTCGACCTTCACGTCCTCGACGGTCGCGCGCAGCGACGCGGCGAGGTGGCGACTGATCGGCAGGCCGAGGCCCATGCCCGCGAGGGTGTGGCGGCCCCGCACGAAGCGGTCGAAGATGTGGGGCCGCAGACCCGGCTCGATCCCCGGTCCGTCGTCGCGGACCCGGATCACGACCGCGTCGCCGTCGACGGTGGCGGTGATGCGCCCGCCGCCGGCGTACTTGACGGCGTTGTCGAGCAGCGGGGCCAGCACCTGCCGCAGCAGCACCGCGTCACAGCTCAGCGTGATGCCCGTGGAGGTGGGCCGTTCGATCGCCCACTCGCCCTCGATCGACTGGACCGCCTCGCGCAGCACCACGTCCAGCTCGACGACCTCGATGTGTGGTTGCGTCATGCCGGCGTCGAGCGAGGTCATCATGAGCATCTCCTCGACGAGGTAGCCGAGACGCTGCGACGCCTTGCCGATGCGATCGACCATCGCCACCCGCGACGACAGGTCGAGCTCGTGGCCCAGGTCGCGGAGCGTGCTGGCGAAGCCCTGCATGATCGTGATCGGCGTGCGCAGCTCGTGGGAGACCCGCTCGAGGAAGCCCGACTTGAGCTGTTCGAGCTCGACGACGGCCTCGTAGCGCCGGGCCGACTCGATCGCGCCGGCGACGAGCGCCCCCAGGCCGACGAGCGTCGCCTCGTCCGCCTCGTCGAAGGCGTCCTCCTCGGCCGAGTCGATCTGGAGCAGCCCGATGCACTCCCCCAGGACCAGCAACGGGACGCCGAGCCACGACACGATCGAGGCGTTGCTGCCGGTGCTCGCGATGTCCAGGTCGGCATGGGGGTCGGTCCGGAGGTTGCCCGTGCGGTACGGGCGACGGGACCGCACGACGAGACCACTGAGCCCGCTGCTCACGGGCAGACGGAGCCGCTTCACCTCGTCGGACACCGCCGGTTCGCAGACGGCGATGCGCAGCTGGTCGCCCTCGAGCAGCACGATCGTGCCCCCCTTGACGTCCTCGACGACCTCCTGCATCGCACGCAGCGCGATCTCGAGGACGGGCTGGAGCTCGAGCGCCGGACCCAGCTCGGCGGCGACCTCGAAGAGCGTGCGCTGGGCCCGTAGCAGCCGGTCGCGCTGCGCCCGGATCTGCCCGATCTCCGTCTCAGTCACACGCTTGCTCCCGCTCACGTGCCAGAGGAAACTACCGCGTGCCACCCGTCGCGCCCCCATCGGCGTGTCCGATTTCTCCTTTTTGGTGACACGCGGTCGGGTTCGGTACCGGCCCGCCCGCAGGCCCCGCAACGAGCAGTGCCACCCCGTCCCGGCGGAGGGGTGGCACGCGGTGGCACGGTCGTGGTGTGGCTGGTGGGGTCTAGAGGATTCGAACCTCTGGCCTCCTGCGTGTCGAGCAGGCGCTCTAACCAACTGAGCTAAGACCCCGGAGCGGTCGCGCACGGTAGCGCGCCGGCTCACCGGACGCACACTGCGGTCGGTGTGCGTCAGGGCTGAGAGGCGGGGAGCGGAATCGAACCGCCGATGGGGGATTTGCAGTCCCCTGCCTTACCACTTGGCCACCCCGCCGGGCGGTCGCGCAGCCTACCGACCAGCGTCGACCGACCGCACACCGGCGGTCACGGCGCGCGGTCGAAGGTGTGGGGCTCGCCGTCCAGTCGGTCCTCCGACGTGGGGTTGAGCGCCCCGACGAGGCCGCTGTCCTGCGACCACTCCACGAACACCGAGACGGGCGCGCGCGTGGGCGAACCGACCGCGTTGAACGGCACCTGCAGCACCATCGCCCTACCAGCCAGCTCGAACGTGCCGGGGTACGGGACGAAGCCCTCGGGCGTGTCGAGGTACGCCGCCCACGCCTCGCCGCCGCCCTCGACGAACAGCTGGTAGCCCTCGTCACCGATGTTCACGCCGAGCAGGGGCACCTCCCCAGCTGGCGGCTGGCTCGGGACGGCACCGTCGAACCGCAGCGTGACGCGCAGGTCGTTGCCCACCTCGAGGAGCTCCACGGCCCGCAGGTCGACCCAGGCGGGTCCCTGCCGGCCCTGGTCGCCCTGTGCGTCGGTGACGGCCAGCAGGACGCGCGGCTCCACCGTCGCCGTCTCCTGCTGCGCCGGCGGCGCAGCCGTGGCGTCGCCCGGGGCCGACGGCGCGTCCGATGGTTCGTCCGCCGTGGTGGACGGGGTCACGGTCGGTGTCGCGGCCGACGCGGCGGGCGTCCCGGGGGCCCCCTCGGGTGTCGGGGCAGCGACGGGACTCGGTTCGAGCTCCGTGACCGTCGGCGCGCTGCCGAGCTCCTCGTCCGGGGTCGGGCTGGGCACGACCTCCGGCTGCGAGCAGCCAGCGAGGACGAACAGGACCGACAGCACGAGCAGGGAGCGTGTCATCGCGACCTCCTGGGCACGGGCACGGTACGAGGCGAGGCGAGACGAGCAGGAGCCCGGCGACCGCCGGGCTCCTGCGGTGGTGCGACAGGTCAGCCGTTGCCCTTGGGCTCGCCGTCCTCGTCCAGGCTCGCGCCGCCGTTCTTGCCGTTCGCCTCGCCGCTCTCGGAGCGCATGTCGTGCGGCACCTCGACGAAGAACTCGGTGCTGCACTCCTCCTCGCCGAACATCGCGGTCGCCGAGATCGTGTACGTGCGGCCGTCACCGCGGCCCGAACGCTCCGAGCGCACCTCGACCGAGGTCGTGGCGACACCGTCACCGTCCTCGTCGACGGCGGGGTCGGCGCTGTTGGCGGCGTCCTCGGCGTCGTTGTCGGTGTTGCCCGACCCGTTCAGCTCGCTGCCGTCCTCGAGGTACTCGTCGTGGGTGGAGGAGGTGAAGATGGTGACCGGGTCGTCGTCGTTGCTGTTGTCCACGGCGCTGACCAGGACCGTCTGCGTCTTGTGGTTCGGCGGCCACATCACGAGGTCACCGAGGAAGACGATCTCGTTGTCGCCCTCCTCGTCACACGCGACACGCTCCTCGCTCGGCGTCTGGTCCTTGGCCTCCTGCGGGCGGTTGGCCGCGGCCGGCGCGGCGACGGCGACGGCCATCGTCGCCGAGAGGAGGAGGCTGGTGCTTCGGTTGATACGCACGGTGCTGTCCCTGGGTCGGAAGGTGTGCCCCCCACAACGAGCCGTGGGGTGGCGGGTGACGGACGGATTCGACGTCCACCCCGTCGACACCTCCCTGCGTGACGGTGCGTCACACAGGCCGCACGGTCAGTCGCGGAACTGCGCGAGGCCCCGCCGGACGCGCACGGCCACGAGCCCGCCCCAGACGGCCACGACGGCCAACGAGGTCCGGCGCGGCCACTGCGGGGTGGCCTGCGGGTCGATGCTGGCCCAGGGCCCCGTGGCAGGGGTCGTGGGCCGCCACCGCTCGGTCGGGCGCGGAGGTCGGCCGGTCTCGTGCTCCGGCCGGGCCGGGCCCGTGTCCCGCAGGACGGCCGCGGACGACGGTCGCACCGAACGCCACCACCACCCGGCGAGGCGCCGGATGCCGCGTCGCACGAGCGTGCCGACCGTCATGCGTCCTCCTCGGGGTCGCTGCCCCACTCGTCGCGCTCCCACACGTCGTCGCCACGGATCGACGACAGCAGGCGACGGTAGGCGGCGAGGCGGTCCGGGGTGATCTCGGCGTCGTCGAGCCGGCAGCCGGGTTCGCCGTCGTGGCGGCAGTCGTCGTGCTCGCACCCGAGACCCCGCAGCTCCGGGAAGGCGCCCGCGAGGTCCTCCTCGGCCACGAAACCGAGCCCGAAGGAGCGCACGCCCGGGGTGTCGACGACCCACCCGTCCTCGAGCCCGGCGACGGGCTCGGCGCGCGCCGCGACGGTCGTGTGGCGCCCGCCGCGCCGGCCGACCTCCGCCACCTGCTGCTCCGCCTCGGGGACGAGCAGGTTGTAGAGGCTCGACTTGCCCACGCCCGAGTGGCCCGTGAGGACCGTCCAACACCCCTCGAGCTGCCAGCGGAGCCGGTCCAGCCCCTCCCCCGTCACCGCGCTCGTGCCGAGCGTCTCGTAGCCGATGCGCTCGTAGCGCGCCCGCACCGCGGCCACCTGCTCGGTGTCGGCGACGTCGAGCTTGTTCACGCACAGGACCGCCTCGACGCCGCCGAGCTCCGCCGCGACGAGCACGCGGTCGAGGAAGCGCGCCCCTGCCTCCAGGTGGTCGCCGGCGAGCACGACCACGACCTGGTCGACGTTGGCGGCCACCACGCGGGCGTCCTCGACGGCGTCGTCACCGGTGCGTTGCAGCACCGAGCGACGGTCGAGCACGGCCGTCACCCGGGGCGTGTCGGTGTCGTGGCGGGGCGGCCGCACGCGGACGTCGTCACCCACGACGACGCGCACACCGCGCATCGAGCCGGCGTAGGTCGCCTCCAGCACCTCGCCGTCGAGCAGCACGGTCACTCGGCCACGGTCGACCGCCACGACGCGGGCCGGCTCGTCCTGCTCGATCCGCTCGTTGGCGGCGACGGAGTACTGCTTGTCGCGGGGTGGGCGGAAGTCCTCGTCCCACTCCTCCTCGAGCAGCTCGACGTCGATCCGCGGCACGAGCGGGTCAGCCCGTCAGCTTCGCGTGGGCCTTCAGCACGTCCTCGGCGTGCTGCGCGGT
>CAYMGL010000044.1:0-14212 GCA_964389945.1 uncultured Actinomycetota bacterium | reverse complement strand
CCGGTGATGACCGCGAACGTCCACAGCGGGAACGAGAACGCGATCGTCCGGTAGGTCAGCGAGTCCAGCGTCGTCGCGCTCGGCAGGTAGGGGACGGCCCACCACGCGGCGAGCACGAGCAGCGCCATCCCCAGGCCCATCGCCAGCGAGACCTGCGGGTCCCACCAGATGAGGGAGAACAGCAGGGCGACGCCCACCGACCCGCCCATGATCCGCCAGGGCAGGCGCAGGCCGAGCAGCGGCTGGGTCAGCACGTCCCGGAGCGCGGCCCGGTAGGCGGCGTCGTGGTCCTCGTCCTCGAGGTCGACCACGTCCGCCTCGACCCGCGAGAGCACCGAGTCGAGCGTCTGGTCGGCGTCCGCGTCCGCGTCGTCCTCGGTCGTCGGGGCCTGCGCGGCGCCGACGGTGCCCGGCCCGAACGACGAGCCGGCGCCGGCGGCGACGCGCGTCTCGGCGGTGTCGCGCAGCAGGTGCAGCGCGTTGAAGACCGCGCCCAGCGTGAAGATCCCGAACGAGATGACGATCGTCGAGACGTGGATCGCCCGCCAGTAGGTGTCGAGGATCGGCTGCAGCGGCGCGGGGTCGGAGTACAGCAGCAGCGACAGCACCAGCGTCACCTCGGCGCCGAGCAGCACGAAGCCCATCAGCTCCGGCCGGTTCATGCGCCACTGGATCACCAGCAACCCGCCGAGCACGGTCGTCAGCGCGATGATCGAGGAGAACTCGAACATGTTGCCCAGCGGCAGCCGTCCCGACGCCTCGATGCGCGTGACGACGTGTGCGAGGTGCGCCACCACGCCGAGCACGGCCAGACCCGTGGCCCAGCGCAGTGATGCCGAGCCGGACCCGTCACGCTTGCCGGCAGCGACAGCGCTCGGTGTGCGAGCGACCGCGTCCAGCTTCGGTGCTGCCATCGCCCGCAGGTACAGCAGCGCCGCACCCAGGTAGAGCACCAGGGTCAGCGGCGAGAACAGGAAGCGGCTGAGCTCGGCTGATGTCATCGTTGGCCCACCTCGTCACGGGCTGCGGGGGTGAGGTCGGGTGCGTCCAGCGCGGCGCGCAGGTCGTCGGCCAGCTCGGCGAACTCGTCCTCGAAGGCCTGGGGGCGCTGGAACGCGCGCCCGGCCACGGTCACGAGGGTACGCCCGTCGGGCGACCGCTCGACCCCCACCCACAACCGACGCCGGTAGGCGTACAGCGCGGGCAGGAGGCCGACGAGCAGCAGTGCGGCCCCGAGCAGGAGCCACGGGACCTGCGGTCGGCTCGAGACCTGGAAGTTCGTCCAGCGCCGCAGCTCGGCGAACTCGACGGTGACGTCGCTGTCGGGCAGCTCGACGACCTGGCCGAGCCGCAACCCGCCTCGCGGTCCCTCGACCAGCTGCTCGGTGTTCAGGGTGTTCACGTTCTGGGCGGCGGACAGCTGGAGGTCGCCGGTGTACGAGCGGAACACCAGCAGCGGCGCGTCGGCCCACGGGGCGCCCGTGATGACCGGCTGCCCGTCGTCACCCTCGGGCGCGTACGGGACCAGGAAGACGTCGAGGCCCACGTCCGGCTCGGCCGCCGGTGCCTTGACGGCACCGCGGAACGCGCCGTTGTCGTTGACCGTGGTGCTGAGGAAGCCGTCGAACACGACGTCGCGCCCCTCGCGGACGACGACACGCGGTGCGTAGCCCCAGCCGAGCAGGTGGATCTTGAAGCCGTCCACGACCACCGGGCTGTTGCCCTTGACCGTGGCCTCGCGGACCTCGCCGGCGGTCGTCTCGATGGTGACGTCCGCCTCGAAGGTCCGCGGGGTGCCGCCGAACTGCGGGTCGCGGAACCACTCGACACGGAACTCGTCGTTGGTCAGCTGGAAGCCGCTGTGGTCCTCGGGTCCGAACCACCGCCCCGGGTTCGCGATCCAGTAGCCGATCTCGGTGTCCGTGAAGCTCTCGCCCTCGGTCACGCCGACGAAGCCCTCGAACGTGAGCAGCTGCCCGACGACGATGGCGACGAGCAGCACGTAGAACGACAGGTGGAACAGCAGGCTGCCCCCCTCGCGGAGCACCACGCCCTTCTCGCCCGCCACCTGGGTGCCGTGCTCACCGAGCGCACCGTCGCGCGTGCGCCAGCCCCGGTCGGCGAGGAAGCCGCGTGCGGTCGCGTGGGCCGCCTCCGCATCGAGACCGGTCGTGATCCGGTCCACGTGCTCCTGGGCGCCGATGTGCCGCGTGAGCGGCGGGACGCTGTGCCGCGTGATGCGCCACCACGCCCGGATCCGGGGCAGGAGGCACGCCGTCAACGAGGTGAACAGCAGCACCAGCGTCATCAGGAACAGCGGCGACGCGTAGACGTCGTAGGCGCCCAGGAGGTCGAGGACGTCCGAGACGGCCGTGCCGGGGCCGGCGACCCCGCTGCGCCAGTCGGCGACCGTCTGCGGGACGTTGATCTCCTGCGGCACGACGGTCGCGACGATGCTCTCCACGGCGAGGACGCCGAGGAGCCACAGCGCCGTCCGCATCGTGCGCAGCCGACGCCAGTTCTCCTTCACGGCAGCCACCAGCAGCCCCGACAGCGACGGGGGCCGCGGCTCCCGCCGGACGGGCGGGTTCATCTGCGGAGGTGGGGAGGACTCGAGCTTGCTCACGACCCGGAGGGTAGGGAGCAGGGCCGACCCACTCGTCCGTGCGTGCGGTGGCCCCACGTCCGCCCTGACGCAGGAACTCGCGGTGCGACGCGTCAGCTCGGGTCGAGGGACTGGAGCGTGAAGACCACGTCCTCGCGGTACTCCTGCTCCGTCGTCCCGCTCGTGGTCGTCGTCGCGATCGTGCGTTCCTCGCGGAGGCGCAGCCCGGTCGCGGGGTCGAGCCACAGGTCGAGCTGCCCCTCCCCCGTGACGCCGTCGCCACTGACGGTGTAGGCGTAGCGGAGGCGGTCCGCCGTCACGACCGTCCCGTCCCCGAGCGTCACGTCCTCGCTGCCGACGTGCTCCACGGTGCCGGTGCTGGTGATGCCCGGCCCCTGGCACACGTGCTGGACGACGCGGCCCTGCTCGTCCGGGCGGTACCACGCCGAGTCGCCGGAGCAGGCGTACGACGTCTCGCTCGGGGTGTTCCCGAAGGTGCGCTCGAGCACCCAGTCGTCCCAGTCGAGCCCGCCGTCCGGGCCGAGCACGAAGCCGAACCTGTCCGCGTAGCGGTCGCCGGCGACGAGCTCGACCGACCACGCGTCGTCGCCGGCGACGGTCGCCGTGGCGGTCGTCGGCAGCTCGTACTCGAGCGGGGTCGCGCCGCCGGTCAGCGACCACGTGCCGCTGCTTGCGTACGAGTACGTCCCCGCGGTGGGCGCTGCGAGCGTCGCCTGGTCGCTCCCGTCGTCGTCGGTCGCGGCCCCGTCGTCCTCCGTCGGGTCCGCCGTCGGCGACGCGTCGTCGGCCACCGCCGGGTCGTCCGCGTCGGTCGTGGCCTCGCCCTCGCCGGTCGGGTCGGAGGTGTCGTCGCCGCCCGTGGCCGTCCCGTCGGCGTCCTCGTCGAGCGCCTCGACCCCGACGTCGGGCCCGCCGTCGTCGAGCAGGAGCACCACGTTCAGTGCGAGCAGACCGGCCGCGAGGGCGGCCAGGACGACGGGACGGCGGAGCGACTCCACGGCTGCGACCTCGGGACGGCGGCGGGGCGGCAGCGTACGGTCGGCCGCCCGGGACCACCCACCGCTCTGGGCACCGCCACGGGGACACCGCGGGTGAGGGGGCAACGATCGCGACGCGCAACCGCCCGGCACGCCGGTTCGCAGCCCGCACTGCCGTGGTGCTGCTGGCGATCGGCATCACCGTGCACGCGTTCGTGGTCCGCACCGTCGACCAGGAGCTCCAGCGCCAGCTCGAGCTCCACGCCGAGTACGTCACCGAGTACGTCGTCGCGCCCGCACTGGCCGGGGGCACGAGTCCCGACGACGTCGCGACCTCCGTGGTCGCCAGCGACCCGCAGGTCAACCGCCTGACGATCCGCGACGCCGACGAGACGGTCCTCGGGCGCGCGGGCACCCGCACGGGCAGCGACGTCACCGCAGTCGTCGACGTACCGGGGACGGACGCCCTGCGGGCGGTCGTGGACCAGGACGCGAGCATCGTGCAGGCCGCGGCCACCGACCTCACCCGCCGCCTCGCCCTGGTGGTCGCCGCGGGCGTGGCCGTGCTGTGGCTGGCGATCGTCCCGCTCGCCTACCGGCTCGGGCGCGAGCTGCGGGCCCAGGCCGAGGAGCTGCGGGAGCAGTCCGTCGAGCTGCAGCGCCTCCTCGACCAGGAGCAGCTGACGGTCCAGCGCCTGCGCGAGGTCGACGAGATGCGCGACCGCTTCCTCGAGTCGATCTCCCACGAGCTGCGCACGCCGCTGACGGTCGTGAAGGGCTCGCTGCAGATGCTCGCGCTCAAGGGCGACCAGCTCCCGGCGTCGACCCGTGCGCAGCTGGTCGAGCGGGCCAACGACAAGGCCGAGCGACTGAGCGCGCTGGTCCAGGCCCTGCTGGACCTCAATGCCTCGGCAGAGACCCCCGAGAACGTCCACTGGGTCGACCTCCGCGCCGCGGTGGAGGACGCCCGGCGGCTCCTGCCGGACCTCGACGTCACGCTGGACCTCGAGGTCGACGGGCTGGTGACCAACCGCGCCCAGCTGGTGCGCTCCCTGGGCGCCCTGCTCGGCAACGTGGCCCGGCACGCACCGGGCGAGGACCCTGCCCTGGTCCGCGCGACGGTGCACGACGCGACGGACGTCGAGCTGGTCGTCGCCGACCACGGCCCCGGCATCCCGGTCGAGCTGCGCGCCGCCGTGTTCGAACCGTTCCGGCAGGGTGAGCTGCTCGACGGCCACTCCCCCGGGACGGGGATCGGGCTGTCGCTGGTCGCGGCCTTCGCCGCGCAGCACAACGGGCGCGCCTGGGCCGACGAACGGCCGGGCGGCGGCGCCGAGGTCCACGTGCTCCTCCGCGACGTCGTCGGCGACCCCGCGAACCACCCGCCGCCGCCCGAGGCACCTGCGGGCGAGGACGCCGACCGGGGCGTGGTCCTCCCCGTCGCCACCGGCACGGACGTCGCCGCCCGGACGGCCGACGACGAGTGACGGTCAACCGACCGTCGTGGGCTCCGACGCCTCGAGCGCCGCCCGGTCCGCGGGCCGCACCAGGACCGTGACGCGGTCGCCGGTGCGCAGCTCCTCCACGAGCGTGAAGGGCAGCACCTCGTCGTCACGGCGGAGCGCGACCGGCAGGCCGGCGCGGCCGCTCGTCAGTCGCTCGAACAGCTCCTCGGGGTCCACCCGGGGGCCGACGGCGACCGTCGTCGGCATGGCCTCGCCGGTGCCGAGCAGTGCCGACCACCGCTCCACGTCGAGCGGGACAGGGCCGATCGGCGTGCACTCGTAGCGGTGCAGGAGCACCTCCACCGACTGGTGCGGCTCGGGCCCGGTCGCGACGTGGACCTCACGGATGCCGAACTCCTCGCGGGCCAGGCGCGCCGCCAGCAGGTTCACCTCGAAGTTGGCGGTCAGGCCGAGGACGATCTCGGCCTCCGCCGCCCCCGCGTCCGCGAGCGCGTCGACGTCGGTGACGTCGCCCTCGACCGCGGTCAGCCCGAAGGCGCGGGCCTGGCGCACCCGGTCGCGGTTGCGGTCCACCAGGGCCACCTCCCGGCTCCCCTGCAGCGCCTGGGCCCATGCCCGGGCGAGCGCCCCGGCCCCGATGATCACGATGCCGCGCCGGGCACCGCCGGCGTCCGCGAGCTCGCCGCGACTCCGCAGCCACTCGACCCCGAGCTTCAGCATGACCGGCACGCTCGCGGTCGTCAGCACCGCCATGACCACCAGCACCGTGAAGACCTCCGGCGTGATCAGCCCCTGCTCGACACCGATCCCGGCGACGATGATCTCCACGGCACCACGACCGTTCATCGCAGCACCCACGACCACGCCCTCGCGCCAGCCGTGCCCGGTCGGCACGTACGCCAGCGCGGTACCGAGGATCTTGCCGAAGGTCGCGACGGCGATGACCGCCGCCACCAGCGGCAGGTTGTCGACGACGGCGCCCAGGTCGATCTCGAACCCGGCGGTGGTGAAGAACACCGGCGCGAGGATCCCGATCGACAGTCGCTGCAGCAGGTCTGCGGACTCACGCTCGGTGCGCTCCGACAGCAGGCCACGCCGCGCGACCATGCCGGCGAGGAACGACCCGAGGATCGCGTGCAGCCCGAGCGCCTCGGCGAGCGCGGCCCCGGCCAGCCCCACCGTGACCAGCACGGGCAGCCCCCACCGTGGTCCGTCGGCCCCCAGCCGCTCCTGGGTCCACGCCCCGACCTTCGGTGCCACGGCGGCGGCCGCGGCCATGACCCCGAAGAACACGACGGCCTGGACCAGGACGCCGGCGGTCGCCCCGACCCCGCTCACGCCCTCGCGCCCGAACGACAGGACGCCGGCGAACACGACCAGCGTCGCCGTGTCCGACAGCAGCGCCCCCGCGAGCAGGACGTAGGCGATCCGCGTGTCGAACAGGCGCAGGTCGGCGAGGATCCTGGACTTCGTCGCCAGTGAGGTGACGCCCACGGCAGCACCGACGAAGATGGCCGCGATCCAGTCGAACCCGAACAGGCGCATCACCAGCAGGCCACCCGCGAACGGCACGACGAACCCGCCGACGGCGGCGTACAGACCGGCCCGGGACGCCTTGCGGAGGTTGGCGAGGTCGAGCTCCGTCCCGATCCACAGCATCATGAGGATCACGCCGAGCTCACCCAGCACGTCCAGCCCGGCCCCGTCGGAGAGCCAGCCCAGCAGCGGCGGGCCCAGCACGATGCCGGCCAGCAGCTCGCCGAGGACCGAGGGGTAGCCGATCCGACGCGCCACCCAGCCCGCCGTCCACGCGGCCACGAGCAGCGTGACCAGTGCGACGACATCGACCGGCGGCACGTGCCCACCGGTCGTTGCTTGCGCGGCGAGGATCATCGAGGTCGGCCTTCGGTGTGACGACGGTCGAGGTGGCGTGCGAGCACGGCGAGTGCGGTCCAACCGGCGACCAGCGCCGCCCCCTGCTGAGGAGCCGGCAGCGGCAGCTGCAGCACGGCGAGCAGGAGGACGGCCGGGAGCAGGACGGCAGCGGCTGCCAGGAGCAGCGCGGACAACGCGGGCGGTCCGACCCGCCGCGTCGGCCTGCTGACCCGGGCATGCAGCGTGCCCGGCACGAGGACGGCTTCCGGGGCCGGTTCGAGCTCGAGCAGCGTGATGTCGACGACGTCGGCGCCCTTCGAGGCGGTGACGTCACCGTGACCGGGAATTGGCGCAAGCTCTGTTGCCATGTTCCGAACGTGGTGCAAGGAACCTGAGGGTCACCTGAAGCGAGCCTGAAGGTGTGCTGAAGAGGGCCCCCGGCGACGTCCGAACGTCCCGTACGCTCCCAGCACATCCGGAGGTCGCGTGGACACCGCCGCAGCCCGCCTGCTGGTCGTCGAGGACGACGTGACCGTGCGTGACGCCCTCGAGACCGCGCTGCGATCGGCCGGGTACGTCGTGCGCGCCCTGCCCGACGGGACCGAGTTCGACCGGGTCGTACAGGAGTTCCGTCCGGACCTGGTCCTGCTGGACGTCCGACTCCCCGACGGGCCCGACGGCCTCGCCCTGGGGCGTCGTCTGCGCGCGGACTCCGACGTGCCACTGGTCTTCCTCACGGCGGCGGACGAGCTCGCCGACCGCCTGGACGGGTTCGCCACCGGCGCAGACGACTACCTCACCAAGCCCTTCTCGGTCGCCGAGCTGCTGGCCCGGGTCGAGGCGCTGCTGCGACGGGCGGGACGGCTGGCCTCGCCGACGTGGCAGGTCGGCGACCTCGTGGTGGACGAGGGGGCACGACTGGTCCGCCGGGGCGAGGCCGAGGTCGACGTCACCCGTACCGAGTTCGACCTCCTGATGGCGCTGGGGCGCCGGCGGGGGCAGGCGGTGTCCAAGGAGCACCTGCTGTCGGCCGTGTGGCAGTTCGACTCCTACGACCCCAACCTCGTCGAGGTCCACATCTCGGCACTGCGCCGCAAGCTCGAGGAGCACGGCGACCGGGTCATCCACACCGTGCGCGGGATCGGCTACGTGTTGCGGACGTGATCGAGACGCCGTCGCTGCGGACCCGGGTCACGCTGGTGACCGTGGGCGTGCTCGTCCTGCTGGTGATCGGGCTCGAGGCCGGCGTGTACTTCTCGCTGCGGGACCGCCTCAACGACGGGCTCGACGAGGTCCTGGCCACGCGCACGGCACTGGTGGACCGTCTGGCCCAGGACGCGACCGACCTGCCCACGCTGGCGGACGAACTCACGGAGGTCGGCGTCCCGGCCGTCCTGCGCGGACCCGACGGCACCGAGATCCGCACCGACCCGGCGGTGCGGCGGTTCGACGAGGTCCTGCCGGGCGAGGGCGAGGGCGTCGAGACCAGCACCGTGGCGCTCGCCGACGGCAGCACGGTCGAGGTGATCGTCTCCCGGGGTGCGGTCGACAGCACCCTGCAGCGGGTCCTGCTCGTCGAGGTGGCGGGCTCGGCCGCCGCGCTCGTGCTGGCGGCGCTGCTGCTGCTGCGCGCATCCGCGGTGGTGACACGACCCCTGGACCGGATGGTCGACACCGCGGGCGAGATCGCTGCTGGCGACCGCAGCCGGCGGCTGGCGCCGTCAGACCCCACGACCGAGCTCGGCCGGATGGCGGCCGCCTTCGACACGACGATCGACGCGCTGGACCACGCCCTGACCGAGGCGGAGGAGGCCGAGACCCGCAGCCGCCGCTTCCTCGCCGACGCCGCGCACCAGCTGCGGACCCCGCTGACCGGCCTGCGGGCGTCCGCGGAGAACCTGCTCGCCGACCCGGACGGCCCGGACCGCGACCGCATGGCCGCGAACGTGTCCCGCGAGGCCATGCGGATGACCCGGCTCGTCGACCGCCTGCTCCGCATCGCGCGGATCGACCGCGGCGAGCAGCCCGTGCAGCAGGCGACGGACATCGTCGCCCTGGCACGCGCCGAGGTCGAGCGACAGCGGCCGCTGGCACCACAGCTCGACTTCGCGCTCGACGCCGTGGACGACGTCCCGGTCGTCCACTGCGAGCCCGAGGCCGTGCGCGACGCCCTCGCCAACCTGCTCGACAACGCCCGGCGCTTCGCACGCTCCCGCGTCGAGGTGGGCATCGACACCGAGCTGGGCACCGTCGACCTCGTGGTCCGGGACGACGGTCCCGGCATCGCCCCCGAGCGGACCGAGGAGGTCTTCCACCGCTTCACCACGACCTCGGACGGGTCGGGCCTCGGGCTGCCCATCGCACGGGGCATCGCCGAGGCCCACGGCGGCGCGCTGGAGTTCGCGGGGGGCGCGTTCGTGCTGACGCTGCCCGTCGCCCCGCTGGAGGGGTAGCGCCGCGTCAGCCGGGCTCGGTGGCCGGCGTGGCGATCGCCTCGAGGAGCTCGCCGAGGAGGTGGTCGGACTCGAGCGGGTGCCGCATGGGCAGCTCGGTGTGCAGCTCGTAGTGGTTGCGCCGGCCCAGCCGCTCCTTGTCCACGTAGCCGTCGCGGACGAGGTCGGCGACGATGCCCTGCACCGCACGCTCGGTGATCCCGACCTGCTCGGCGACGTCACGCAGCCGGGCGTCGGGGTCGCGGGCGAGGCAGACCATCACGTGGCCGTGGTTGGACAGGAACGTCCAGCTCGGACGCTGCTCCATGTGCGACTCCCGTACCGCTGCCGGCCGTCACCAGCAGAACACCGTTTCCGGCAATCGTCAGCCTACGTCGCCTCGGGGTCCCGCGAGTGCAGATCGTGCACTCACCTGCGGCCGCACGCGCCACACTCGGGGCGACGAGCAGGACGACCATGACCGAGCGACCGACCGCCGCCGCGCTGCGCACGCTCGTCGACACCCTGACGGGCCCGGCCGGTGAGGAGGTCCTGCGGGGCGCGCTGGACGGCTCGGGGGCCCGGGTCCGCGGGACAACCGTGCGATCCGTGCACCGCCGCGGCGACAGCAGCGTGGCCGTGGTCCTGCGCGTCGACCTCCTGGACGCCGGGGGGCAGCAGCGTGACCGCCTCTACGTGCTGCACGCCGCTCGGCGTGCCGTGCCACCGGGCGGGACCCGCGTCCTCGTGGACGGGACGCCGGTCCACGTCTGGGCGTTCCCGCACGACCCCTACCTCCCGGGCCTGCCACGGGCCGTCGAGGTGGCTGCCGCGACGGACCTGCTGGCTCGGGTCGGCCAACCAGCCGACGACCGGGCCGCCATCCACACCCGCAGCTACCGCCCGACCCGCCGGGCCGTCGTCGAGCTCCGACCCGCCGCCGCGGCACCGCCCGCCGCCTACGTCAAGCTGCTCGGGGGGCGCGACGCCCGGCGGGTCCGGCGTCGCGCGACCGACCTGGTCGCCGTCCACGCGGCGCTGCACGGCGCCGGGGTGCCGGCGCCGGAGGTCCTCGAGCACGATCCGGGCGAGGGGCGCGTGGTCCTGCGCGCGGTCGTGGGCCGCACCCTGCGCGACCTCCTGCGCTCCGGCGGTCGCCTGCCGCCGGCGGCGGACCTGCTCGGTCTCGTCACGCAGGTCCGCGACGCCGGTCCCCTCCCCGGGGGTGCCGACCCCGACGGGTTCGCGGACCCCACCAGGCACGTCGACCTGCTGGCGGCCCGTCTCCCCCACCGTGCGGACGACCTGCGGGAGCTCGCTGCCGCCGTGGCGGCGGTGGGTGGACCGGTCGGCACCGTGCACGGCGACCTCCACGACGGCCAGCTCGTGGTCGCCGACGGGCGCGTCACGGGCCTGCTGGACCTCGACGGCGCGGGGACGGGCCACCTCGCCCACGACCTCGGCCGCTTGCTCGCCGGGATCGAGGCGAGCGTCGACGCAGCGCCGGGCGGTGCCGCGGCACAGGCGCGCGGCTACCTCGACGCCGTGGAGGCCGCTGCCCGGGCGACCTGTCCCGCCCCGGACCTGGCCCGCGCGACCGCCGGCGCCTGGATCGGGCTCGCGACCGGCCCGCTGCGCGTCGCGGCACCCGACTGGGCGACGACGACCGAGGCACGGCTGGACCGGGCGCTGGTCTGGGCCCGACGCGCTGCCTGACGGGCCGTCGCCCCGCTCGGCGGCCGTCTCGCCCTCCTTGCACGCATGCGGCTTGACGGAATCGGACAACCCGGACAGGGTGGTCCTGTCGCCATCCTCGGCGACCTGGCTGGAGCACCCCTTGGAGCACGACGAACACCTGCACGACCCACCACCGCACGCCGACGGCGCGCCGTCCGCGGACGGTGGTGGCGCGCGCGACCGGTACCGGGAGCTGTTCGAGGAGGCACCCGAGCCCTACCTGCTGACCGACGACGCCGGCTCGGTCCTCCTGGCCAACAGCCGCGCCCGGGAGCTGTTCGGCGCAGGGGCGCTGACCGGCCGCGACATCGCCGAGCTGCTGCACCCCGACGACCGGGACGGCCTCGACCAGCAGCTGGCCCGCGCCGCTCGCGGCGAGGGCATCCACTCGTGGGAGGTCCGGCTCTGCGAAGGCGCCACCGAACCCCGCGTCCTGGTGAGCGTCGAACCCACCGACCGGGACGGCACCGCAGAGCTGCGCTGGGTGCTGTGGGACGCCATGCCGCTCGACCTCGTCCGGGACCGCTTGTCCCGCCTGCTCGAGGACTCCCAGGGCGACGCCGCGGCGCTGCGCGCACTCGCGGAGTGGCAGGCCACGCTGCTCGGGTCGGCCGCCCAGGACATGCGCGCCCCGCTCCAGGTCATCGCCTCGACCATCGACTCACTGCTCGACGACCCCGACTCGTTGTCGACGCCCGTGGCCCACACCATGCTCGAACGGGCCTCGCAGCAGGTCCTGCGGCTGCGGCGGCTCCTGCCGACGTTGCTCCAGCTCGGCAGGCTCCAGCTGGAGGGCCCCGGCGCCAACCGCGATCACGTCGACCTGCACGACCTGGTGCAGCAGACGCTGCACGACCTCGCGCCGCTGCCGGCGGCCGTCGACCTCGACCTGCACGTCAGGCGCGTACACGCCGACCGGACGCAGCTGGCGCGTGTCCTCGTGGAGCTGGTCACGCACGCCCTCGAGTACGGACCGCAGGCCGCGTCGCTGACCCTCGGCTCGGCCGCTCGCGGGGTGGACGTCGAGCTGCACCTCGACGTGACGGAGTACGAGCTCAGGGAGCAGGTCCGCCAGGTCATGTTCTCCCCCTTCCTCGGCACCGGCCGCGGGGGCGAGGAGGCCAACGGTGACGACCTGGGGCTGTCGCTGGTCGCGGTCTTCGCGCGGATGCACGGTGGACGCGCCTGGGTCGAGGACCTCCCCGACGGCGGCACGTCGTTCCGCGTGCTGCTCAGCAACGCGCTGCCCGACTCGCACACCGAGACCGACCCGACGACCTGACCGGCTCAGGCCTGCTCGCCACGCAGCCGCGTGCGCAGGAAGTGCTCGACCTCGTCGGGATCGATCGTGCGCCAGAACGGCGGCAGGGTCGCCAGGATCGGCCGGCGGTAGTGACGCGTCGCCAGGCGGGAGTCCATCACCGCCACGACGCCGACGTCGTCGACCCGACGCAGCAGCCGCCCCGCACCCTGCGCGAGCAGGGTTGCCGTCGCCGGGATGTCGACCTCCTCGAAGCCACTGCCCCCGGCCGCCTCGACGGCCTCCCTGCGGGCATCGAGCAGCGGGTCCCCGCGCCGCGGGAACGGCAGCTTGTCGATGACGACCAGGCCGAGGCTGTCGCCCGGGACGTCGACCCCCTCCCAGAAGCTGGTCGTGCCGGCGAGCACGGACGTCTCGTCGCGACGCATCCGCTCGATGAGCCGCCCGGTCGGCGCCTCGCCCTGGACGTGCAGCGTGATGCCGGCCTCCTCCAGCTTCGGGCGCATCCACTCGACCGTGGCATCGAGGTTGCGGTAGCTGGTGTGCAGCAGCATCGCGCGCCCGCCGGCGGCGAGCACGAAGCGCAGTGCGAGCTCGCGGTAGCGCTGCGGCCACGACGGGTGTCGGGGGTCCGGCCACGACTTGGGGACGTAGAGCAGCGAGTTCGCACGGTGGTCGAACGGGGAGCCGACCTGCAGCGTCAGCGGGTCGTGCCGCTCGTCGAGGCCGAACTGGTGGGTCACGTGGTCGAACGACCCGCCGACCGCGAGCGTCGCCGAGGTGGCGACGACGACGCGGTCGTCGAACAGCAACCGCCGCAGCAGGGGCGCGACGTCGATCGGCGCCGAGGTCATCGAGGGACGGCGACGTCCCGACGATCCCTCGACCCAGACCACGGTGCCCGTCGTCGCCTCGGCGAGCGCCTGGATGTCCGCCGACAGGCTCGACAGGGCCAGGCGGGCACGGTCGCGGCGGGCCTGCCCCTTCTCGTCGTCGGCCTCGTGCCGGTCGACCTCGCTGCGCGCCGCACTGACGTGACCGGCGACCTGTCGCAGCACCGCCGCCCACGACTCGTCGCCGTGCTCCAGCCGGCCGTCGTCCGTCTCGGCCCAGCGGTCGAAGTGGTCCTCGAGGCTGGCCGCGTCGTCGCGCAGGGTCGCGACCGTGTCGTCGTCGACCATCGGTGCGATCGTCCGCGCGGCCGCTCGCAGCCGGCCGCCGCTGAGGTCGGTCCCGAGCACGCGCGACGCGATGTCGGGCAGCTTGTGGGCCTCGTCGACGATCGCCACGCGATGACGCGGGAGCGCGTAGCCGCCCGCGGGCCGCGTGTCGGGGTCGAAGGGGTCCTGCGACGACAGCGGGTCGGTGTCGGCATCGAGGTCGTCGGCACCGATCGCGGCGTCGAGCAGCAGCATGTGGACGTTGGTCACGACGATGTCGCTGGCGAACGCACGAGCCCTCGCCCCCTCGGCGAAGCAGTCGTCGTAGAAGGCGCACTTGCGACCGGTGCACTCGCGCGGGCCGACGGTGAACTCGTTGAACAGTCGTCCGCTGATGCCGTCCGGGACCTCCGCCTCGTCGCCGGTGTCGGTCGTCGCGGCCCACTCGAGCAGCCGTTCGGTCTCGTCCTCGTCGGCACGGAACGAGAACGTGGCCTGCCCCTGCTCGGCGTCGTCGAGCTTCGCGAGGCAGAGGTAGTTGTTGCGACCCTTGAGGATCGCGTACGTCAGCCCCGGGAACTGTTCGGCCAGCGCGGGCAGGTCACTGTCCACGAGCTGCTGCTGGAGCGTCTTGGTCGCCGTCGCGACGACGATCGGCTCGCTCCCCGACGCGAGTGC
>CAYMGL010000043.1:0-14311 GCA_964389945.1 uncultured Actinomycetota bacterium | reverse complement strand
CACACCGACGTAGTTGCATTGTTGTAGTTCGTCCGCGACCCTCGTCCCAGGACGAGGAGCAGCGATGCAGACGGACGACCAGCTGGACGAGCGCGACCGCGACATGCTCGACTTCGAGCGGGAGTGGTGGAAGTACGCCGGGGCGAAGGAGCAGGCGATCAAGGCCCGCTTCGACCTGTCGACCACGCGCTACTACGAGCTGCTCAACCGGCTGATCGACCGCGAGGAGGCCGTCGCGCACGACCCGATGCTGGTCAAGCGCCTGCGCCGTCTCCGGGCCCAGCGGCAGCGCCAGCG
The DNA here is from genome assembly GCA_964389945.1 of uncultured Actinomycetota bacterium. Classification (GTDB taxonomy): domain Bacteria; phylum Actinomycetota; class Nitriliruptoria; order Nitriliruptorales; family Nitriliruptoraceae; genus JBFGFG01. Next base: position 14,014 of record CAYMGL010000043.1, on the reverse strand, counting down.
CGCTGCGCGTCGCGCCAGCAACTACTGACCGTGGCGGACCGGGCGGGCGTCGTCCCCCAGCTGCTCGGTGCAGCGGTCGGCATCGTGCTCGGTGCGACGCTCCTGTTCGCGCTGCTGGGCATGCTCCGCGACGGGGACAGCACGCCCGAGATCGTCGCTGACCCGAGTCCGTCCGCGGCGGCCGAGGAGCCGAGCGACGAGCCCGAGGCGGAGGACGACGCTGAGGAGCCCTCGGAGGAGGCATCGCCGGAGGCGACCGACGAGCCGAGCGAAGAGGCCACCCCGGAGCCCACCGAGGAACCCAGCCCGGAGCCCACGACGCCGGCCGCCGAGGTCGACCCGGGCGAGGTCTCGATCCAGGTCCTCGACGCGGTGGGCGGCGAGGACGGTGCCGCAGCCGCGCGAGCGGTCGCTGACGAGCTCCGTGAGGCCGGGTACGACGTCGTGGTCGTCAACCGCGCCGGGCGGCCCTACGACGTCACGACGGTCTTCTGGTCCGCCGGCCAGGAGGCGGGTGGCAGGCAGGTCGCCTCAGCGCTCGGCACGTCGCAGGCCGAGGAGACACCGGACGAGGTCCAGCTGTCGGACTCGGTCGACGTGCACGTCGTGGTCGGTGCCGACCGGACCTGACACCTGCCCTGACGCACGAACGCGCCCGCTGCAGCGGGCGCGTCGTCGTGGTGGCTGGTGCCGTCAACCGGCCTGCAGCAGCTTCAGCTTCTCGAGGATCATGCGGCGACGCTGCGCCTCCTCCTCGGGGTCGTTGGCGATGACGTCACCGATGACCTGGCTCAGCGAGAGCGGCGAGAACGGCTTGGTGATGTACTCGGCGGCACCGGCGGACCACCCGCGGATCTGGTCCTCGTCCTGGACCTTCGCGGTCAGCATCACGACGGGGATCTGCTTGAGCTCCTCGTCGCCCTTGATGGCCTCGAGGACCTGCCAGCCGTCCATCTTCGGCATCATCACGTCGAGCAGCACGACGTCCGGCCGCAGCTCGCGGCAGGCGGCGAGGCCCGCCTCACCGTCCGGGGCCGTGGAGACCTCGTACCCCTCGAACTCGAGGTTGACGCGGCAGAGCAGCAGGACGTCGGGCTCGTCGTCGACGACGAGGACGCGCTTCTGGTCGCTCATGGTCACTTCTTCCGTCGGTCGGTCAACGTATCGCCCGGGTGCTCGGTCGTCATGACGCCCCGGGGTGCCGCCGTCGACACCCTGTCGGCGGTCCGGTCGCACGCTTGACCGCCCCGGAGCGGTCGCCCCCAGTTCATCGGCACCCGACGGTGGAATCCTGAGCTAGGTTCGAGGACGGAGCGGAGGGGACCGTGGACGGGCACCAGGACCGCCTCGCGCGCTGGGCGCTGCGCACGTGGCTCGCGATCGGTCTCCTCGTGCTGGTCGGCATGCTGTGGTGGTTGCTGCGCGAGCCACTCGGCCTGGTCCTGCCGCCCGTCGCCATCGCCGCCGTGCTGGTCTACGTGCTGAACCCGGCGGTCTCTGCGCTGTCACGGCGTGGCGTGCCGCGTGCCGTCGGCGCGCTGGTCGCGTACGTCGGTGCGGGGCTCGTCGTCTGGGCCGTCCTCGCCGTCGTCGGGCCGCTGCTGGTCGAGCAGGCCCGAGGTCTCGTCGCCGAGCTGCCCGCCATCGGGGCTGCGCTCCAGACGTCGATCAACGAGCAGCTGACGCGGCTCGGCGTCCCCGCGTCGGAGCAGCTGGACCTCGAGACACCCGGCATCGCCACGGCGATCCAGGACTGGCTCACCACGAACCGCGACGAGGTGCTCGCGCTCGCCCGGGGTGCCGGCTCGGTCGTGACCTGGGTCGCCCACCTGGCCCTGGCCCTGGCGCTCGGACCGATCCTCGCCTTCTACACGCTGTCCGACCTCGACCGCCTGTCCAGCGGCGCGGCCCGCCTGCTGCCGCCCGACACCCGTGACGAGGTCGTCGAGGTGTCCTCGCGGATCGGCGGGATCGTCGGTGCCTACTTCCGCGGCCAGCTGCTGGTGGCGGTCTTCGTCGGCACCGCGACCGCCACGGGCCTGGGGCTGATCGGCCTGCCGTTCTGGGCCGTGGTCGGCATCGCCACCGGTGTGTTCAACCTCGTCCCGCTCGTCGGGCCGACGGTCGGCGGCCTGATCGGCATCCTCGTGGCGCTGACGGTCGGCGGTGGGGTGCAGCAGGCCGTCCTCGTCGTCGTGGTGATGGTCGCCGTCCAACAGGTCGACAACCACGTCATCACGCCGCTGGTCGTCGGGCGGTCGGTGTCGATCCACCCGATCACGGTCATCATCGCCCTGGTCGTCGCGGGTTCGCTGGGCGGGATCCCGCTCATGTTCGTCGCGATCCCCGCGGCCGCGACGCTGAAGCTCGTGCTGCTGCACGTCGCGGTGACGCGGCTTCCGTCGATGGCGCACCTGGCCGACGAGCTGCCGGACGGTGCCGAACCACGCCGCGGCACCGTGGCCGGCCTGGCGCAGGAGCTGCGGGTCGCGTTCGAGCGACGTCTGGCGTCCGCACAGGTCGCCAGCCCGCTGCGCAGCCGGCGCGACGACGAGGAGGACCCGGCGGTGGACGCGGACGACCCCGACGACGCCGCCGGGCACGACGGCGACGAGCCGGAGGTCAGCCGGCCAACGGAGGCCGTTGGCGGACCATGACGCGGTGCGGCGTCGGTGCGAGCGCCCCGTCGGTACCTCGACGTGGCTGTTCGAGGAGCGGCACCTCGACCGGCCGGCGCCCCTGGTCGGCGGCGCGCTGCAGCGCGACGGCGAGGATCTCGGTCGCCATCCGTCCCAGTGCGTCCAACGGCTGGTGCGCGTGCTCGCGTCGCCCGAGGTCGACCTGCCGGATGGCGGACGCCCCGTGGCGCGCGACGGTGTCGACGAGGAGCCCCAGCTCCACGCCGTAGCCCTGCACGAACGGCACGGACTCGAACAGCGTGCGCCGACCTGCGTACTCGCCGGCCAGTGGCTGGGCGAGGAACGACAGCTCGGGCCACAGCAGCGTCAGCAGCGGGCGGGCCATCAGCTCGGTGACCCGGCCGCCTCCGGACGCCGTGCCGGCGGTGGCCAACGGGCGGTCGTACGCCGCCTTGGCCAGCTGGACGGACTCGTCGACCAGGAGGGGCGCGAGCAGGGGGACGACGAAGTCCGCCGTGAAGCCACGGATGTCGGCGTCGACGAAGAGCACGACGTCGGTCGTGGTGGCGGCGACGCCCTGCCAGAGGGCGTCGCCCTTGCCGCCGCCCGCGGGCAGGCCGCGCGGGGTCGACGCCTGTGCGACGACCCGGGCGCCCGCCGCCTCCGCGGCGGCGGCGGTGCCGTCGGTGGAGGCCCCGTCGACGACGACCACCTCCGCGAGCAGGCCGTCGCCCACGAGCTCGCCGAGTCCGGCGACCACGTCACCGACCGTCGCAACCTCGTTGCGGGCGGGGACGACCGCCGCGATCGACACGCCGCTCGCACGACGGGCTGCTGCCACGTCGGCGCGGGAGCGGGGGAGCGGCTGCATGGGCCGGAGCCTACGGGGCGGGACGTGCGGGAGCCGCGTGTGCGCCGTGCGTGCGGGGACAGGCGCACACAGCGCACCGAGGCGTCCACGCGTGGCGGTCGGGTCGGTCCCCGCCATACCGTCACCCGCACTGGTGCTCATCCAGAGAGGTCGAGGGCTCGGGCCCTGTGACACCTCGGCAACCTCCGACGACCCCCGGCCGGGGCGAGGCGGGAAGGTGCCAAACCCGGACCGTCGGGCCGCACACGCGGACCTGGTCGATGAGCGGAAGACGTCCGAACCACGGACCCACTGCATCGGCCTCCCCGGCGGGGAGGCCGTTCGACGTTCGGGCCGCCTCCTCGGGACGTCCGACGTCCCGGTGCGATGAGCACACGAGGAGGAACCTCCCGATGCCAACCGCCCCGACCACCACCACGCACACCCCCACCCCGCCGCCGACGGTCAACGTCACGGGTCTCGTCTGTCGCGAGTGCGGCCAGACCGAGTCGCTCGGACCGAGCCACGTCTGCGGCTTCTGCTTCGGCCCGCTCGCCGTCCAGTACGACCCGGCCGTGACCGCACGCGTCACGCGCGCCCGCATCGAGGCGGGCCCGCCCTCGGTCTGGCGCTACCAGGACCTGCTGCCCGTGCTGTCCGAGGACCCGGCGCTCCGCGTCGATCTCGGCACCGGCTTCTCGCCGCTGCGCCGCGCCCCACGACTGGCCGAGCGGCTCGGCCTGCGCGACCTCTGGCTCAAGGACGACACACGAAACCCGACCGGCTCGTTCAAGGACCGCGTCGTCACGATGGCGCTGTCGGCCGGCCGGGCGCTGGGCATCGAGACGTTCGCCTGCGCCTCGACGGGCAACCTCGCGAACTCGGTCGCCGGGCACGCCGCTGCGATCGGCGCCGATGCCTACGTGTTCATCCCGCACGACCTCGAGCAGGGCAAGGTCGTCAACTCGGCGATCTACGGCCCGAACCTGGTCGCGGTCGAGGGCAACTACGACGACGTCAACCGCCTCTGTGCCGAGGTCGCCGACGAGCGCGGCTGGGGCTTCGTCAACGTCAACCTCCGCGCCTTCTACGCCGAGGGCTCCAAGACGATCGGCTTCGAGATCGCCGAGCAGCTGGGGTGGCGGTTCCCCGACCACGTCGTCGGTCCGGTCGCCTCCGGGTCGATGTTCACCAAGATCCGCACCGCCTTCGAGCAGTTGCGTGACCTCGGGCTGGTCGAGGGCGAGCTGCCCCGCATGAGCGGCGCGCAGGCGACCGGCTGCTCACCGGTGGCCGAGGCGTTCGCCCGCGGCTCGCGCGACGTCCGGCCGCAGAAGCCGGACACCATCGCCAAGTCGTTGGCGATCGGCAATCCCGCCGACGGCACCTACGCGGTGCAGGCCGCGCTGGAGACCGGTGGCGCCATCGGGCACGTCAGTGACCGGGAGATCGTCGACGGCATCCGGCTGCTCGCCGAGACCGAGGGCGTCTTCGGCGAGACGGCGTGCGGCGTGACGATCGCCAACCTCCGACGGTTCGTCGAGGACGGGCACGTCACGCCCGACGAGACGGTCGTCGCGGTGCTGTCCGGCCACGGCCTGAAGACCCTCGAGGCCGTCGCCCCCGAGGTCGGTCCGACCATCACCACCTCACCCGCCCTGTCCGACTTCACGCAGCAGCTCGCCTGACCCACACCTCCAGGAAGGCACCACCATGCCCACGGTCCGCATCCCCACCCCGCTCCGGAAGCTCACCGACGGCGAGGCCACCCTCGCGTGCGAGGGCCACGACGTCCGCACGGTCATCGGCAAGCTCGGGGCCGCCCACCCCGGGCTGGCCGAGCGGATCCTCGACGAGGACGGCGAGCTCCGGCGCTTCGTCAACGTGTTCGTGCGCGACGAGGACGTCCGCTTCCAGTCCGGCCTCGACACCGAGGTCGGCCCCGACGACACCGTCAGCATCATCCCGGCGGTCGCGGGCGGCTGAGCGGAACGACTGGTCCGTCCTGTGTGTGGCTCGCCCGACATATCGTGCGAGCCACACACACGACGAGGAGGGGCGCGTGACCCGGCCGGACGGCAGGAGTGTCGACGCGTGGCTGGTGCACGGGGGCGGCGGCCCCGACCCCGTGACCGGCGCCGTGGTGCCGTCGATCCCGATGGCGACCACGTTCGCCCGCGACGACACCTACGCGCTCACCAGTGACGAGCACGGGTACGTCCGCGACGACGACGACGCGGTCCGCCGCGTCGAGGCGGTCGTCGCCAGCCTCGAGGGCGCCGCGGCGACGCGGGCCTTCGGGTCGGGGATGGCGGCCATCACCGCCGTCGCCCGCAGCGTCCCGCCCGGCGGGACGCTCCTGCTCCAGTCGTCGATCTACTGGGGCGCGACCGCGGCCCTGCGCCGGCTGCTCGACCACCACGGCGTGCGCCTGGTCGAGGTCGACTGCACCGACCTGGCGCTCGCCCGTGAGGCGATCGCCGAGCACACGCCCGACCTGGTGCTCGTCGAGGCCCTGTCCAACCCGATGCTCGGGGTCGTGGACGTCTCGGCGCTGGCCGACGCCACGCACGACGTCGGCGGCGTGCTGGCGGTCGACGCCACCGTGCCGACGCCGCTGTCGCTGCGGCCGCTGGAGCTCGGCGCCGACCTCTCGATCCACTCGGCGACGAAGTCCCTCAACGGCCACTCCGACGTGCTCGCGGGTCTCGTGTCGACCTTCGATGCGGACAGCGAGGTGTGGCGGTTCGTCACCGCGGAGCGCAAGCAGGCCGGTGCCGTGCTGTCGCCGCTGTCGGCGTGGCTGCTGCTGCGGGGCATGCGCACGCTGCCGCTGCGGCACGACCGCGCCTGCGCGTCGGCGCAGTCGCTGGCGGAGCACCTCGACAACCACCCCGCGGTCCTCGAGGTCCGCTACCCCGGGCTCGTCGACCACCCCGGTCACGAGAACGCGTGGCGGCAGTGCACGCGGGGGTTCGGCAGCCTGCTGTCGGTCCGCGTGGACGGCGGTGCCGAGGCCGCGTTGCAGGTCGCGACCTCGCTGCAGCTGTGCGTGCCGGCGACCTCGCTCGGCGGGGTCGAGACGCTGGTCGAGCACCGACACACCGTCGAGGAGGGGATCACCGACGTCCCCGAGGACCTGCTGCGGGTGAGCGTCGGCATCGAGCCCCTGCGCGACCTCGTCGACGACTGGGACCGGGCACTCGAGCAGCTCGCGTGAGCCGCCGCCCCGACGCAGCGTGCGACGCGCCCGTCAGGCCCGTGGCAGGACCCGCGCGTCGACCCAGCGCAGCACGAGCGCCACGCCGGCCGCGCGGATGAACGGGGCCGCGGCCTCCACCTCGTCGAGGTAGTCCTGGCGCAGGTCGCCCCGCCGTTCCTCCCAGGCGCGGACGGTGGCCGGTGACGCCTCGGGGTGGAACTGCACCGCGATCGCGGTGTCGGACGCGTCACACCACGCGCTGGTCACGCCGGCCGCACCCTCGAGCAGCACCTCGGCCCCGTCGGGCAGCGTCGACACGACGTCGTCGTGGTGGAACACGGCGAGCGCGCCGTCGGGCCAGCCGGCCAGGACCTCGTGCTCGGCGCCGGCGCCGGTCCGCCGCAGGGCGGGCAGCGAGATGTTGGTGGCGGGCAGTCGGGTCACCTCGCCACCGAGGGCAGCGCCCAGCTGCTGGGCACCGAGGCAGATCCCGAAGGTCGGCACGCCCGCTGCGACGGCGTCGCGCAGCAGTGCCCGCTCGTCCTCCAGCCACGGGTCGTCGTCGTGGACACCCATGAGCCCGCCGAGGACGAGGACGCCGGCCACGTCGTCCAGTCCCGGCACCGTCGCATCCTCGGTCAGGTCGTGCTCGACCCAGGGCAGCTGCTCGGCGCGGCCGTCGAGCGACGCGACGAGCTGGTCGGGCCCGACCAGCGGACCATGACGGAGGACGAGCAGGTGGGGCACGGGTGACTTCCTCGGTTCAGGCCAGCAGGGGCAGCACGGCGATGTAGGTGCCCAGCAGCACGGCACCCTCCCAACGCACCACGCGGCGCGCCGTCAGCATGGCGAACGTGGCGGCCACCGCGATGGCGACCATCAGCAGCACGCCGATGCTGGTGAGGCTGGCATCGCCGACGGGGCCCGGGCCGACGATGCCGGCGACGGCGCCGACCGCGAGCGAGTTGAACAGGTTGCTGCCGAGGAGGTTGCCCACGATCAGGTCGGTCTCGTTCTTGCGGACGGCCTGCAGCGACGTGGCGAGCTCGGGCAGCGAGGTGCCGATCGCGACGATCGTCACGCCCACGAACCCCTCCTTGAGCCCCATCGTCGTGGCCAGCTCGGTGGCGCAGTACACCAGCAGCTGTGCCGCTGCCAGCGTGCCGACGAGCCCGAGCAGCGTGCGGGTCCACTCGCGGCCGGGGTGGAGGCCGTCGTCGTCGAGGTACTCGTCGACCTCGGCGGAGAGCTCGTCGTCGGGCTCCTGCCGCGACGCCACGATGATGTAGGCGAGCGCGCCGAACAGCAGCAGCCCCAGGACGCCGCCCTCGATCGTGGTCAGGCCGTCCTGGACGAGGCCTGCGAAGACCAGCACCGCGCCGAGCGACAGCGGTGCCTCGCGGCGGATGATCGACGACCCGACGATGATCGGCGCGACCATCGACGCGACGCCGAGCACCAGGGAGAGGTTCGCGACGTTGCTGCCGATGATGTTGCCGACGGCGATGTCGAGCGACCCGGTGCTGGCGGCGATGCCGGACACGACCATCTCCGGCGCGGAGGTCCCGAAGCCGATGACGACGGCGCCGATCACGACCGACGACAGCCGCAGCGCCACCGCCACGCGCGCCGCCCCCAGCACGAACTGGTCGGAGGCGACGGTGAGGAGGACGAGGCCGGCGACGATGCCGAGCAGCAGGAGAGCGGTCATGGCGGGGAGGGTACGGCTGCCTCCAGTAGCGTCCGTCCTGCGAACGGCCGTGCCGTCGCCCCCCGAGCCCCGGAGCAGTCGTGGTCGACCCGCACCCGTTGCTGGGGCCACTGGCTGCCGTCGTCGGCACCTGGGAGGGCCGAGGGACGGGACGCCTGCCCGGTGAGCCGGCGTTCGCCTGGCAGGAGCACCTCCGCTGTGCGACGCCCGGGACACCGGTGGTGTCGTTCCAGCAGCGCACGACGCGCCCCGACGGCAGCCCCTTCCACGCCGAGGACGGCTGGGTCCGGGTGCCGCCCGAGCTGCAGTCCGACGGCGGCGGCACAGCAGCCGTCGAGGTGGCCGTCACCAGCCCGACCGGTGTGATCGAGGCGCTGGCGGGCACGTTGTCGACGACGCCGACCGGGTTCGTGCTGGACGTGGCCAGCACCGTCGTGGCGGGGACCCCCGCGGCCGGGAAGGTCAACGAGACCCGCCGGCGTTGGACCCTCGACGGCGACGAGCTCACGATCGACTTCTGGATGGCGACACCACGCCACCCGGAGCGCTTCCACCACCTCAGCACGACCCTGCACCGAGCACCCTGACCGGGAGACTCCCTTGGACTACGCGATGACCGTCACGACCGACGCCGCGCCCGACGCGGCCGAGGAGGCCGTCCGGGCGGCCCTGGCCGACGAGGGCTTCGGGATCCTCTCGGAGATCGACGTCCGGGCGAAGCTCCAGGAGAAGCTGGGCGAGGACATCGGGCACTACCGGATCCTCGGGGCCTGCAACCCGCCGCTCGCGAACCGGGGGATCGGCCTCGACCGGGACCTCGGTGCGCTGCTGCCGTGCAACGTCGTCATCCGAGGACGCGAGGACGGCGGGACCGACATCGTCGCTGCCGACCCCGAGGCGATGCTCGGCGTGGCCGACAACCCAGCGCTCGAGGAGCTCGCGTGCGACGCCAAGGAGCGCATCGAGCGGGCGCTCAAGGTGGCAACGGAGTGAGTGCCGGCAACGACGACCTGCACCCCAAGGAGGCTGCCGCGCGGCAGGACGAGGTCCAGCTGCTCGACGTCCGCGAACCCGCCGAGTGGGTGGCAGGCCACATCGAGGGCGCCGTGCACGTGCCCATGCACCAGCTGCAGGCGGGCCAGGACCAGCTCGCCACGGACCGCACCATCGTGTGCGTGTGCCGCAGCGGCAACCGCTCGGCCGCCGTCGCCGAGGCGCTCCGCCGGGCCGGCTACGACGCCGTCAACCTCCTGGGTGGCATGCAGGCGTGGTCCGCCGACGGCCTGCCGTTCGTCGCCGAGGACGGGCAGGAGCCACGGGTGGCCTGAGCGGGGCGCCACCGTCGCGGACGCTGCGCACACCTCGTGCGACGACCGCCCGGGGGGCTGGACGGCCGCGCCGGATCTTGGGAGAATGAGGTCCTCGCCGGTTCGTCCGAGCCCGCGAGCGACCGACCACCTCGAGAGGTGCGACGACACGCCAGCGCAGCAGCGCGGCAACACCCACCGCACCGACGGTGCGGCTGCAGCGGCAGCCGGGTCGGGGGCCGAGCGGCGCCCCAGGCAGGATCGGACCTCGACGGCCACCCCACTGGGGTGGCCGTCGTGTCGGTGCGGTGGGTCGCGTCAGGAACAGCCGACGGCGCGCAGGACGGCGCCCGCGAGCGCATCGTGGTCGACGATGTCGTCGCGGACCGCGGCACGTTCGATGTGCCAGACCAGCAGGTTGGCCGCGAGCATCGGGTCCTCGGCCTGGGGCAGCCGGGCGAACCAGCGGCCGAGCGGTTCGACGAGGGCTGCAGCGGCTTCGTCGCTGCTCAGTGCGCGCGCGGCACGCAGGACCTCGGCGTGGCGGTCGAACGCGAGGATGACCTCCCCGATCCACGCGGCGAGACGCTCCTGCGTGGGGACGTCCGTCAGCCCGTCGGCGAGGGGTCGAAGCTCCCGTGCCGTCAACCGGATGAGGGAGTGGAGGAGGTCCTCGCGGTCCCGGAAGTAGAGGTAGAACGTCCCGTGGCTGAGGCCCGCGAGGTCGACGATGTCGTCGACGCGGGCCTCGTCGTGGCCGCGCTGCTCGACGACCTTCTGGCCGGCGGACAGGAGTCGGCCGACCGTCTCCTTGCCGCGGGTTCGCAGGTCACGATTCTGTGTGGGTTCGCCACCGAGGGCAGCGACGTCTTCGAGGTGCATGAGGTGGGTCCTGTCGTGGCGCATCGTGCGACGGACAGGTGACCCCGGAATCACACGATTGCCCGAATTGTCCGCACCCTACCCCACGATGGCCATGGGACAGCAGTCCCACAGCGTGTGTGCGCGCGGGTGTCCGCTCGCCGTACGGTGCCGGCGGCCTGCCGAAGGAGATGGACGTGCGCTGGATCCCGTCGATCGCGGTCCTGGTGGCACTGCTGCTGGCGGCGCCGTTGTGGCCGTGGAGCAGGGGGTGGGGCTGGACGCCGGCGGGCATGGTCGGTGTGACGCTGGCGACGATCGTGCTGTTCACGCTGAGCGTCGCGCCGGCCTGAGGCCCGCGGGCCGGTGCGCTCGGGAGGTGCGCTCGCCCGGCTCGTGACGTCGACCGGCTCGTGACGTCAGCGGGCGAGTTCGCGCAGCACGCGCTGCGCGATCGCCACGGCGCGAGCGTCGTCGCCGTCCTCGACCACGACCGCGATGGCCACGTCCGGGTCGTCGAGGAAGCCGGCCCACCACCCCGTGGCGGGCGCCGGGTCGCCACCGACGGCACCGCTCACCGCGGCCATCCCGGCAACCCGTCGTCCCGCGACCTGCACGGGGCCGCGGTCGCCGGCGGTGCGCAGGGCGGTGCGCAACCCGGCGACGACGTCGGTCGGCAGCGGGGCTGCGTCGGTCACGGCCTCGTCGGCGAGCACGACCGGCGTCGCGGGTGCGCCGCGGGCGATCGTCGCGAGCAGCTGTGCGACACCGAGCGCGGACGACTCGACCCGGCCGTGCCCGACCGCCCAGCTGGCCAGGGCCGCGTCGTTCGGCGCGGCTGGCCACGACCAGCCACGTGCTGCCACCGGCAGGTCCACCGGCCGGTCCAGTCCGAGCGCGGCCACGGCATCGAGCATGCGCGTGTCGCCGACCGTCGTGCCCAGTCGGGCCAGTGCGACGTCGCACCCGCCGGCCAGCACGTCGCCCAGCGTCGGGTCGCCGGGCGCCGCTGCGGGCGCTCGCGTCGTCACGCGCACGCCACCGACCGTCGCCTCGTCCGGGCACTCGAGCGGCTGCGCGAGCGTGGCGCCGTCGGTCAGCGTCGCGGCCAGGGGGACCAGTCCGGCGATCGCGGCGGGTGGGTAGCGGCCCTCCAGCGCGCGGGCGTAGCCGGTGGCGGGGCGCGACGCGACGGCGAGCACACCACCGGTCCCGCTGTCGAGCACGACCACGCCGACCGGGTCGTCCACGGTCAGCACGGCGTCGTCGACCGCCTGCTGGGCGTCACGGTCCAGCGTCGTGACCAGTGGCGGGGCGGGGTCGGACTGGAACGTGAACAGGACCTCGCGCACGTCGCCGTCGGGGTCGACCAGCCGGACCTCGGTGGTGGCGGACCCGGTGAGCCGGTCGTCGTAGACCGCCTCGAGGCCGGCGGCCCCGACACGGGCGCCGTCCTCGCCGACCTCGACGCTGCCGACGATCTCCGGCGCGGCGGCCGCCACGCCGACGCCGCCCTCCGCGTCGCGGCGGATCAGCCCGGGCAGCGACACGAGGTCTCCCCAGGCCTCCTCGGCCCGCTCGGCGCTGACGGTGACCAGCGGGTAGTACCAGTCGTCGACGAGGTCGTCGCGCTCCAGCAGCTCGGTCAACGGGCTCCGCGCCTCGGGCAGGACACCGGCGACGGTGGACAGCAGGCGGCCGCGCTCCGGCAGCCGGCCCGGCTGGACGCCGATCTCGACGTTGGCGCCGGTCGGTGACAGGGCGCGTCCCTCGCGGTCGAGGATCGGGGCGCGCGCCGGTGCCAGCTCGGCGACGGTCATCGACCAGCCGGGCTGCAGCGACGGGTGGAACGCCGCGATCCCCCAGTCGACCGACCACAGGCCCCGGCCGCGGATCAGCTCGAGCTCGCTCGTCCAGGTCCATGCGCCCTCGCTCTCCCCGGGCACGACGGACCAGGACAGTGTCGCGACGACCCGGTTGTCGCTCGGGCCCTCGACCGCGCGGACACCCTCGACCACGACCTCCCGGTCCCCGAGGAGCGGCAGCAGCTGGGCGTGCGTGGCCCGCAGCGCCTCGGTGTCGGTGCGCTCGGCAGCCAGGTCGACAAGGGCGTCGACGTCACCCGCGGCCGTGGCCGTCGCCCACGCTGCGGCGACGGCGTCGGCGTCGGCCCGGACCGGGTCGTCCTCCTGGCGGTCGAGCACCCGCATCGCGGCCGTGATGCCGATCGCCGCGAGGGCGACGACGAGCAGCACGGTGACCGCGACGCGCACCGGTACCTCCTCGACCTCGTCGCCGGTCACGACCGTAACCGCAGGGGTGTGCCGCGCCCGCACGGTGGGGCCTGTCGGGGAGAACCGACGCACGGGTGGGCAGTAGCCTCGCCGGTATGGCTACTTCCCCGAATCCGTCGTCCCCCTCGCGCTCCGAGCTCAACTCCTGGTTGGTCGAGGAGATGCTCGAGCAGTACCGCGAGGACCCGTCCCAGCTCTCGGAGTCCTGGCGGGACTTCGTGGCCGGCATGGAGCACGCGCAGTCGTCCGGCTCCGCCGCCGGCAACGGCAACGACGGCAAGCGCGAGGCGCCCGTGACGATGGACCAGCTCGACGAGCGCGTGATCCGTCGCGCCGCCGCGGACGTCCCCGAGGACGGCCCCGAGCCCGAGCGCATCCGGGGCGTCGGCGCCACGATCGTCAAGAACATGGAGCAGTCGATCGGCGTCCCGACGGCGACGTCGGTCCGGGACGTGCCGGCGAAGCTGCTCGAGGTCAACCGCCGGATCATCAACAACTACCTCCGCCGCACCCGTGGCGGGAAGGTCAGCTTCACCCACCTCATCGCCTACGCCATGGTCAAGGCGGTCGAGGCCGTCCCGTCGATGACCAACGCCTTCACCGAGGTCGACGGCAAGCCGGCCGTGCTGCACCGTGAGGACTTCGGCCTCGGCCTCGCCGTGGACATCGCCAAGGACGACGGCTCGCGCACCCTGCTGGTCCCGGTCATCAAGGACGCCAACCGCAAGACGTTCCAGGAGTTCCTCTCCGCCTACGAGGAGATGATCCGCAAGATCCGCGCCAACAAGCTGACGCCGGACATGTTCTCGGGCGGCGCGATCACGGTCACCAACCCGGGCACCGTGGGCACCGTCAGCTCGGTGCCGCGGCTGATGGCGGGGCAGTCGGCGATCCTCGGCGTCGGCACGATCGCGTTCCCGGCCGAGTACGCCGCTGCGGACGAGAAGACGCTCGCGCGGCTCGGTGTCGGCAAGACCATCACCCTCACCTCGACCTACGACCACCGCGTCATCCAGGGCGCCGAGTCCGGGATGTACCTCAAGAAGGTCCACGAGCTGCTGCTCGGCCAGGACGGCTTCTACGACGAGGTCTTCCAGTCGATCGGCCTGCCGTACGAGCCGGCCCGCTGGCGCGTCGACGTCGGCGCGCT
>CAYMGL010000042.1:0-14535 GCA_964389945.1 uncultured Actinomycetota bacterium | reverse complement strand
AAGAAGGGGCTGGTCATCTGCATCGAGCCGATGCTCCACATCGGCGGCGACGACCACGTCATCGACCCGGACGGCTGGACCGTCCGCACCGCGGACGGCACCCGTGCGGCGCACGAGGAGCACATGGTCGCGATCACGGCGGACGGCCCCGAGATCCTGTCCCTGCGCTGATCGCATGACGCCGCGTGCAGCCCTGGTCCGTCGGAGCTTCGACGACCTGTGGTCACGCGGCGACGAAGGCGTCGCCCGCGAGATCGGCGCCGTGACCTTCCACCACGGCGGCGCGACCGTCGAGGTGGACGCGACGGGCCTCGTCGCCCTGGTGGGCGCCTGGCGTCGGGGCTTCCCGGACCTCGTGTTCACCGTCGAGGACCTCGTCGAGGAGCAGGACAGGATCGCCGTCCGCGCGCGGATGCGAGGGACGCACACGGGCACCTGGCGCGGCCGGGAGCCCACGGGCCGGCCCATCGACGTCGACGTGATGATGTTCTTCCGCTTCGAGGGCGACGACCTGGTCGAGATCTGGGAGGTCGACGACCGGCTGCGCAGGACGGAGCAGCTCGACGGCAGGTGACGTGCGGTCGCCGCTGCGCCGTGGCAGGCCGCACGCGACCGCCCGGCCGGGATGCCTCGCGGCGGGCCGCGGGGCACCGCCGGTAGCGTCGCGGGCATGCCTGACGACTCCGACCCGACCCTCGACGCACTGCGCGCGAGCATCGACAACATCGATGCCGCGCTGGTGCACCTGCTCGCCGAACGGTTCAAGATCACCAAGGCGGTCGGGGAGCACAAGAAGTCGGTCGGGCTGTCCCCCGCGGACCCGGGTCGCGAGCAGGAGCAGATCGCGCGGCTGCGCCAGCTGGCGGAGTCGGCCGGCCTCGACCCGACGTTCTCGGAGCAGCTCCTGCGCTTCATCGTCGACGAGGTGATCCGCGACTACGACCGACTCGGTGTGACGGAGACCCCTGCCCGGTGACCCGACAGCGACACCTCCTGCCCCTCCTCCTCACCGCCGTCACCGCCCTCGGCGGCTGCTCGCTGCTGCCCGACGGCCCGGAGACCACCGGCGGCGCTCCCCCGAGCCCGTCCGCGGCCCCGGCGGCCGAGCCGACGAGCGCGCCGACCGATGCAGCCGCGTCGCCGTCCCCCGCGCCCACCACCGTCTTCGTGCGCGTCCAGTTCGAGGACGTCATCGACGACGCCGAGCTCGCAGCGCTGCGCGAGCTGCCGGGCGTCGCAGAGGCCCGGTCCCGACGCGAGGACGACGGGGCCCTGTGGGCCTCGCGCCGGGCCGACGGCACGCCCGTCGACGACCTCCCCGCCGACTTCAAGATCTCCGTCGCGCTCGAGGTCGAACGTCCGGAGCTCGGGCTCGACCTGGACGCGGGTGAGGTGGTGCTGACGCGCGCGGGTGCCCGGTTCCGCGACCTCGACGTCGGCAGCACCGTGGTGCTCACCGACCGGGTCGAGCGCACCGTCGTCGCCGTCAGCGACGACCAGCAGCTCGCGGACATCGAGTTCGTCGTGGCCCAGGAGGACGCGGCGGACCTGGACGTCCGCGGTCGCCAGCGGGGCCTGCTGACGCTCACCCCCGACGCCGACCCCGAGCAGGTCGCCGCCGCCGCGGCCGCCCTCCTGGGTCCGGACACCATCACC
This sequence comes from uncultured Actinomycetota bacterium, assembly GCA_964389945.1. Classification (GTDB taxonomy): domain Bacteria; phylum Actinomycetota; class Nitriliruptoria; order Nitriliruptorales; family Nitriliruptoraceae; genus JBFGFG01. Next base: position 12,879 of record CAYMGL010000042.1, on the reverse strand, counting down.
ACGGTCCGCGTCCCGGACGGCCGCCCGATCGTGCTGTCGCTGCCCGAGACCAAGGCCCAGTTCGGGGAGTTCGCGTTCAAGGACCTGCCGGGTCGCGACATCCAGGCCGGTGTCTCGTGGATCCGCGAGAACGTGGCCGACGAACGCATCCCGGTGATCGGCCGGGTCGTCTGCCACCGGGCGATCATCCAGCCGCTGATCGACGTGATGGAGGACCTGCAGGCATCGGGCCTCGCCGACGAGATCGACCCGGACCTCTACGGCGGCTGCTGGTCACCACGACGGATCAACCGCAACGCCAACCTCTCGCGCCACGCCTGGGGCATCGCCATCGACATCAACGTCGACTTCGACGCGCCGGGACTCGGGCCGATCCCGTCGCAGGGCGTGATCGACGCCTTCGCGCGGCACGGCTTCCGCTGGGGCGGCGACTACCCGATCCCCGACAACCACCACTTCGAGTGGGTCGGCACCGGCTGAACCGCACCTTGAGCAGTCAGTCGTCGAGCGGCTCGCCGTCGGGTCCCCAGCGCAGTGTGCGGCGCTCGTCCCCGGTCGACTCCCCGTCGACCAGATCGTCCGCGTCGTCACGCTCGCTGACCGGTCGCCCCCCACCCACGTGGCGGGGGTGGTCGACCTGGCCGTGCACCAGCCCGTCGTCGGACGGCGCCGCCCGGAACGCTTCGTGCTCGTCGACCACCGGCGCCGGCAGGGTCGTGGACTCCGAGATCGTGCGGCTCCGGTCGACGTCACCGCTCCACCGCGGTGCCAGGACGCCGGTGTCGAGGCGCCCGTCCCGCAGCTCCCACGCGACGTCGGCATCGGCCAGCAGCGTCGCGTCGTGCGTCGCCACCAGCATCGCCAGCCCGGTCTCGTCCACGAGCGAGCGCAGGAGGTCCATGACCCGTCGGCCCGTGCCGGAGTCCAGCTGACCGGTCGGCTCGTCGGCGATCAGCAGCTCGGGTTGGTTCGCGAGCGCACGTGCGATCGCGACGCGCTGCTGCTCCCCACCCGACAGCTCCGCCGGGCGGTGGTCGGCCCGGTGGCCCAGCCCGACCAGCGAGAGCAGGTGCCGGGCACGCGCGCGGCGCTCGTCGGCCGGCAGCTCGTGGAGCCGGAGCGGCACCTCGACGTTCTCGACGGCCGACAGCACGGGCAGGAGGCCGAACGCCTGGAACACGAACGCGATGCGGTCGCGCCGCAGCTCCACCCGCTTGCGGCGCGAGGCGGCCACGAGGTCGGTGCCACAGACCTCGACCGCCCCGGACGTCGGCTCGTCCAGGCCGCCGATGATGTTGAGCAGCGTCGTCTTGCCCGAGCCCGAGCGCCCGTGCAGGGCGACCATCGTCCCGGGCGGGACCGTGAGGTCGACGCCGCGCAGCGCGCGCACCTCCTGACCGCCACGACGGAACGTCCGGGTGACGTCGGTGACCTCGACCGTGGCGTTCATCGTCCCTCCCCCGCGTCCTCGTCCGTACGAGCGCCCCGCACCGGCCGCTCGTGCGAGGTGTCCCGCCAGACGCCGACGTGGTCGGGCTCCTGCTCGAGCCGGACCCGTCGTCGCAGCCCGAGCTCGTCGACGATGTGGCGCGGCAGCTGGAGGCGACCGACGCGGTCCAGGACCGCGTACTCCTCGGCGACGAGCCGCCGTCGACCCTCGTCGTCGAACTCCTCGCGGCGGACCGTCTCGGTCGCGGTGCGGCCGTCACGGATCTGGACGGTGCGGTCGACCTGCTCGCTCACGAGCGGGTCGTGGGTGAGGATCATGGTCGTGATGCCGAGGTCGCGGTTCGCTGCCTGGAAGACCGCGAACACCTCCTCGGCCGTGGCCGAGTCGAGCTCACCGGTCGGCTCGTCGGCCAGCAGCACACCGGGCTGGTTGGCCAGCGCGGTCGCGATGGCGACGCGCTGCTGCTCACCACCGGAGAGCTGGTCCGGTCGGTTGTCGGCACGACCCGCGAGCCCGACGAGATCGAGCAGCTCCATGGCCCGTGTGCGGCGGGCGCGGCCGCTGATCCCGGTGACGGCCATCGGCAGCTCGACGTTTCGCCGGGCGTCGAGGTACGGCAGCAGGTTGCGGCCCGTCTGCTGCCAGACGAACCCGATCACCTCGCGGCGGTAGTGCGTCCGCTCGTCGGCGTCCATCGCCAGCAGGTCGTGCCCGGCGACCTGCACCCGGCCGGCCGACGGCACGTCCAGCCCGCCGAGGATCGACAGCAGGGTCGACTTGCCGGAGCCGGACGCCCCGACGATCGCCAGCAGCTCGCCGCTGTCGACGTCGAGGTCGAGCCCCTGCAGGGCGACGACCTCGAGGTCGGCCACCTTGAAGATCTTGACCAGGCCCTCGCAGTGGATCGACCCGTCGGGCCTCCCCCGGTCGCGTTCCGTGTCCGGCATCGCTGTTCCCACCTCAGTCATCGGTCCCCCTCCCGCAGCAGTGCACCCGGATCGACGCGGCCCTGTGTCGCGACGGCCCCCACACCTGCCAGGACGCTCGCTCCCACGACCAGCCCCAGCGCGACCGCCCAGTGCGGCAGGGCCGGGTTCGTCGGGTCGAAGGTGCCGGTGAAGGGTGCCAGGTCGAGCCGGTCCCCGAGCAGCAGCGCCACGACGCCGGCCAGGACCACACCGACGGTGGCGGCGCCGGCGACGAGCGGCACGACCTCGGCCAGCAGCGACAGGCGCACCCGCCCGGTGCTGGTCCCGAGCGCCGCGAGCACGGCGGCCTGCCGTCGCCGCTCCGGGGCACCGGCGAGCAGCGCCATGAGCAGTGCCGTCGCCGTCGCCAGGAGCGCCGCAGCCGCGGCGACGAGGTAGCCCAGCCGGACACCACGCGACAGCGGGGCCATGCGCAGCTCCTCGCGGACCTCCTCGCGGACGAGGACGTCCGCGTCGGGGTCGGTCTCGCGAGCGCTGGCCACGACCGCCGCGACGTCCTGCGTCCGCACCAGCCGGTCGGTCACGCCGATCTCGACCCCCGTCACCGCCTCCGCCGCGGCACGGTCCAGCAGCACGAACGGCCCGTCGACCTCCTCGATGCGGCCGAGGGCGGCGCGGCTGATCCCCGCGACACGCCCGGCCACGCGGTCGCGGCGGTCGAGCAGGACGGAGAGCTCGTCGCCCACCCCCGGGCCGCCGACGAGCTCGAACTCCGAGGACACCAGCAGCGGGGCCGCACCGGTCCCGTCCCACGTCAGGTCCGGGAGGTCGGCGCCGATCCCGGACGCCGCGAGCTGTGCCGGGTCGACGAGCACGACGTCCAGACGCTGGGCCTGGTTGCCGACCGCGACCGAGCCGGACGCCTCCTCCCGGAGCTCGGCGACGGCGTCGTCCGGCGACGGCGGCGTCCACGCCGTGGCGAGCGACGCCAGCGGTTGGGCGTCGATCCTGACGTCTGCCCCGACGCGTTCCTGTGCCGCACGGTCCTGGCCGTCGACGAGGGTGCGGTGGACGGCGGTGGCCAGCCCGGCCACCCCGAGGCCGAGGACGAGCAGGACCACGAGCACGCCGGCGCCCCCGGCGCGGGCGGCGCGGGCGAGGCCGACGGGGACGGCCATGGACCGCCCACGGCGCGCGACCACGGCCAACGCGCGCAGGGGCAGCGGCGCGACGCGGGCCGCGACGACGGCGGCCGCCGCGGCGAGGAGCACGGGGGCGGCGACGACGAGCGGATCGGCGGTGCCGTCGACGGTGATGCCACGACGTCGGAGGCTGCCGACGGCGATCGCAGCGACCAGGACGAGCAGCGCGTCGATGACCAGGTGCTCGGGTTGCGTGGTCGTCCGGCGTCGCCGCTCGGCCAGCAGTGCACCCAGCCGACGCCGGAGGTCACGGCCGCTGCCGACGACGAGCACCAGGAACACGAGGAGGCCGACCGCTGCGACCAGGGTGAGGTCGTCGCCCCCGCCGGGCAGGACGACCCCGAGGACGACTGCCGCGACGGCGACGCCCACCGCCGCGACTGCCCCGAACTCTGCGAGTGCCGCGGCCACGAGCTGGGCGCGCGACGCGCCGCGACCGCGGGTCAGGGCGAGCGCCTCACGCCGCCGCAGGGCCAGCACCGCGACCATGGCCACGACCAGCGCCAGCGCGATGCCGAGCACGGCGGCGGCAGCGAGGCCGAGCACCTCGACGGCCGTGGCCCGACGGGCACCCTCGCGCGCGAGCAACCGGTCCAGGCCGGTGCTCCACCGGGGGTCGTCCAGCTGCAGCGGCGCCGACGTGCGCAGCGAGATCGCGGCCTGCTCGACGGCAGCGATGTCGCTCGCGAGCAGGGCCTCGCGGTCCAGCTGCCACCGCACCTCCAGCCCGACGGGCACCACGTCCTCGGTCGCGGGGAACTCCCCGAGTGCGGCCCCGGGCAGCAGCCCCGTGGCGAAGATCGTGGTGCTCGAGTTGGTGTCGTAGCGCGACGCGCGGTGCACCCGCGGGTCGCCGAACCACACCGGGTCGTCGACCGGCGACAGCTCCACGATGCCGGCCAGCTCCCACACGATCACGGCGTTCCGAGCCAGGGCGACCCGGCGCAGCACGGGCCCGGAGTTGTCCGGCAGGCCGATGCGACGGTCGCCGACCTCCATCGCGAGCTCCTCGGCCGTGGCGGCCGTGGCCAGGAACTCGTGGACGGTCACCGGTGTGGCGACCGGTTCGCCGTCCTGGTCCTCCTGCCCGAGCTGGAGCTCGAGCTGCTCGACCTCGCCGTCGGGTGCACGGCCGTCGACGAGGGTCGCCGCCGTGTCGGCGTCCGGCTGGAACCGCACGGTGAGCTTGCGCGGGAAGGGCTGCTCCTCCTCCCCCGGCAACGACGCGAGGTCGTAGCGCACGGTGTCCACCACGACGGTCGGTGGGTCCAGCACGCCGCGCAGCTCGTCGTCGAGCTCCTCGGTGCGCGCAGCCGCCAGTCCGGCGAGCTGCTCCTGCGTCCGCTCGGGGACGGCGGTCATCAGCTCCTCGATGCTGCTGGCGGCCAGCCCCGCGCGGTCGGCGGTGGTGTCCTGGACCGCGCGGTCCAGCGAGGCGATGGCGAGACGGTCGAGCAGCCGTGGCACGGCGCCCACGAGCCCCGCCGTGAGCGCCACGACGACCACGAGGACGACCAGCAGGCCCCAGTCGGCCCGCCACCGCCGCAGCAGCATCCCCACGCCGCCCATCAGACGTCCTCCCCGAGACGGAGGACCTCGGCGACGTGCGCCCGCGCGACCAGCCGCGACAGGACGACCGGGACGAGCCCGAAGACCGCCACGATCGCCGCGGTGACCACCGCGAGCAGCCGGAACGGGACCACCACGACCGGTGCGGGCACCGCCAGCGACCCGTCCGCCGCCAACGAGATCGTCGGCAGCACGGCCCACACGAGGACCGCGCCCAGCAACCCCCCGGTCACCAGGCCGACGACGACGACCACCGCCACCTCACCCATCAACCACCACCGCACCTGGCGCAGGCTGGTCCCGACGGCCTGGAGCAGGGCGAACTCGGCGGCCCGCTCCCGCACACCGACCACCGCGGTGCTGACCATCCCGAGCACCGCGAGCCCCGCGGCGGCCAGTGCCCCCAGGGTGAGGGCCGCCAGCAGCCCCACGGCGATGGGGTCACCGCGCCGGCGGGCCTCGTCGCCGGTGATCGTGCGCACCTCGGGGGCGTCGACCGGTGGCGTCGACCACGCACTCGCCAGCCGGGCGCTGGCGGCCGCGGTCTCGTCGGGCCCGAGGTCGGGGTCGAGTGCGACGAACCACGCGGTCGGTCGGGTCGTGGCGCGCTCCTCGGTCCACCGTGCGGCCGCGACCGCGTCGAGGTCCACGACCACCGGAAGTCGCGCCCCGACGTCACCGGGGACGAGCGGGATGGTCCCCACGACGGCGAGCCGCAGCGGCGCGCCCTCGATCGAGACGTCGAGGTCGTCTCCGACCTCGCGCCCCGTCGCCGCGAGGACGTCCGGGTGGACGACGGCCGGGACGAGCTCCTCACGGGGCACCGCGGCAGCGGGGTGCACGACCCGGAGCGTCCCTGCGCGGCCACGCGGGCCGGCGACACCGGTGCTGGCGGTGATGCGCCAGCCCTCGGGGCCGGCCACGGTCGCCTCGTGCTGCGGTGGGAACGCGGCGAGGCTCGTGTAGGGGTCGGTCACCCAGCCGGCCTCGGGCGGTGCCGCCTCGCCCCCGACGACCGGTGGGGCGATGCGCAGGTCCAGCAGCGGCTGGGGCAGCCCGGTCTCCCCGGCCGGTGGCGGGCCCGCGTAACCGCGACCACGCAGGTCGCCGGCGACGGTCGTGACGTCGAGGGCCAGCAGGGCGACCGGCGTGACCATGCCCTCCAGCGACCAGGTGACCTCGTTGTCGCCGGCGACGAGCGGCCGGTCGCCGAACTGGTGCACGAGCCCCTGGCCGTCGCGGAGGACGACGGTGATCTCGGCCGTCTGGTCGGGCCATGCGGGATCCGCGGTGAACGTCACCGGCAGGCGGAGCTCGTCGCCCTCGGGGAGCACCAGCCCCTCGAGCGCGGCGACGTCGAGGTCGCCCAGGGGCACCGACGGTCGCGTGTCGGACCGGGTGACCAGGAGCGGGTCACTGACGTCGAACCCGTGCACGGTGCCCGCTGACGTGCCGGCCACGAGCGACACCGACCCCTGCCAGCCGGGCCTCGCGGCCGCGACCGCCGGATCGGTGGTCAGGACGGTCGCGGTCTGCTCGTCGGGCAGCGCCAGCACGCGACGGTCGGGCTCGACGACCAGGTCCGCGCCGACCGCCGCCTCGGCCTGGTCCGCCTGCGACACCCGCCACGTCGCGCCGTAGGTCGTGGCCAGCACGCCGACGGCCACGGCGAGGACGAGCAGCAGCGTCGGACGCGAGATCGCGTCGGGACGGCGTGCGACCTGCCAGCCACCGAGTCCTGCGACCAGGCCACGCACGCGGCTCGCCACGACCTCACCACCCCGCGCGATCGCGGGGACGAGCCGCAGCACGAGCAGCGCACCCGCGAGCAGCCCGACGGCGGGCGCGATCACCAGCACCGGGTCGACGTCGCCGGGGCCGCGCGGGGCACCGCCCCCCACCGGCCCGCCGGTCGCGCGCAGCTGCCAGATCCCGATCCCGGCCACGACGGCCAGGGCGAGGTCGAGTCCCAGCCGCTGGACGACGCCGATCGGGCTGCGACGGCCGTGGCCCTCGCGGGCAGCGGCGTAGGTGCGCCGCGCAGACGTGATCGCGGGCACGACCAGCACGACGAGGCACGCCGCGCCGGCGAGGGCCGCCGCGAACAGCGACGCGGGGCTCGCCACCGGTGCCAGCTCGAGCGTCGACCGCGAGGTGACGCCCAGCGCCGCGAGGCCGCGGACCGCCAGCGTGGCCAGCCACGGTGCGGCGAGCACGGCCGGCACCACGAGCAGGAGCCCTTCCAGTGCCGCGGCACGACCGAGCTGGCGGGGCGTCGCACCGCGGGCCCGCACCAGCATCGTCTCGACCTCGCGGCCGGACCGCAGCAGCCGACCGGCCAGGCCGAGCGTGTAGATGGCCAGCACCGCCACTTGGCCGACGGTCGCCACCACCGCGGCACGCGTGGCCGCCAGCGAGACCGTCGCCGCCGCGGCCGCGTCCGCCAGTGGTGTCCGGACCTGCCAGTTGCTCGCGAGGCCGGAGTCCTGCAGGGCGCGGTCGACGCGGTCGCCGAGGCGTCCCGCGCTGCGCCCGACCGCCTCCAGCGTCGCGGGCGTCACCTCCTCGAGCACCGGCAGCGTCCGGACGACGACGGCGACCGGCGGGTCCTCGCCGAGCACGGCCTCCAGGGCGGCCGGCGAGGGCACCCACAGCGGCCCCACCTCGACGAAGTCCACGCCCGGCACGACGCCGTCCCGACCGTCGGGATCGTCCCACCAGCGCCGGTCGCCGGGGTCGACGGGGGCGAGCAGGGCACCGACCCGGACCAGCGCCCGGTCCTCGACGAGGACGACGTCACCGACCTCGACACCGAGCGCTGCCGCCGCGTCCACGTGCAACGACACGTCGAGCGGTGGCGGACTGGCGTCCGCGGGCCCGGCCTCCTCGACCACCTCGTAGCGCGGGTCGTCGACGTCCCGGTCGGGCTCGACCGCGAGGGGCGTCACGACGTCGTCCGGCTGGTCCGCGAGCCGCACGCTCCCGGCCGTGATCGTGACGTCCGGCGGTGCCACGCGGGTGTCGAGCTGCCGTTCGAGGACCCCCACGACCGTCGCTGCGGCCTCCTCCGCCCGCGACGCGGTCGTGCGGACCTCGACCTCGACGCCGATGTCGCCCGGTGGCGCCTCCGCGAGGTCGGCACGCAGGCCCCCGTCGGCGACGGCGGTCGCCAGCACGGGCCCGGCCGCCAGCAGGGTCGTGGCGATGAGGATGCTGGCGACGACGGCGAGGAGCACGCCCGGCTGGGCCTGTAGGCGCGGCCGCACGAGCAGCCGTGCAAGCTCCTCGAACAACCCGCGCTCCCCCGCTCGGCCGAGGGACCGTAGACGCTCCCCCGCGGACTCGCTCAGTCGTTGCCGGGGACCGAGTAGTTCGGTGCCTCGTGGACCACGTCCATGTCGTGGACGTGCGACTCACGGGCGCCGGCCGCCGACTGCTGGACGAACTTCGCGCGCTCGTGGAGCGCCTCCAGGTCCCGCGCACCGAGGTAGCCCATGCCGGAGCGCAGTCCGCCCTCGAGCTGGCCGGTGACGTCGGCGAGTGGGCCGCGGTACGGCAGCAGGCCCGACACGCCCTCGGGCACGAGCTTGGTCGTCCCGGCCATCGTGCCGCCGGTGGGACCGTCGGTGTCCTCGGCCTGGAAGTAGCGGTCGGCGGAGCCGGCGCGCATCGCGTCCAGCGACCCCATGCCGCGGTACTCCTTGTAGCGACGGCCACCGACCAGCACGAGCTCGCCCGGCGACTCGTCGGTGCCGGCCAGCAGGTTGCCGACCATGATCGCGCTGGCCCCGGCGGCGAGTGCCTTGACCGCGTCACCGGAGTAGCGGATGCCGCCGTCCGCGATCGACGCGACGCCGAGCTCGCGGGCGACCTCGGCGCAGTCGAGCACGGCCGTCAGCTGGGGCATGCCGACACCGGTCACGATGCGGGTCGTGCAGATCGATCCCGGCCCCACACCGACCTTCACGACGTCGGCGCCGTGGTCGACACAGGCCCGCACGGCGTCCGCCGTGGCGACGTTGCCGACCGACAGGACCACGTCCGGGTGGCGGTCCTTCAGCTTGCCGGCGAACTCGAGGATCCCGGCGGAGTGGCCGTGGGCGGAGTCGATGGCGAGCAGGTCGACGCCGGCCTCGACCAGCGCGGCCGCCCGCTCCTCACCGTCACCGCCGACCCCGACGGCGGCCGCCGCGAGCAGGCGGCCCCGGTCGTCCTTCGCCGAGTGCGGGTACTGCCGGATCTTCTCGATGTCCTTGAACGTGAACATCCCGACCAGCGTGCGGCCGTCGTCGGCGACGATCGGCAGCTTCTCGACCCGGTGCTCCTGCATCAGCTCCTGGGCCTCGGCGAGCGTCGTGCCGCGCGGGGCGGTCGCCAGGCCCTCGCTGGTCATGTACTGCGAGACCTGGTCGGTCGCGGGTGGGTTGAACCGCAGGTCGCGGTTGGTGACGATGCCGACGAGGCGACCGTCGGCGTCGGTCACGGGGAAGCCCGAGACCTTGAAGCGCGCCATCAGCTGGTAGGCCCGGCCGACGGGCGCATCCGCCGTCAGCGTGATCGGGTCGGAGATGAAGCCCGACTCGGAGCGCTTGACGTCCTCGACCATCGCCGCCTGGTCCTGGACCGAGGCGTTCTTGTGGATCACGCCGATGCCACCCTGCCGTGCCAGCGCGATGGCGAGCTCCCCCTCGGTGACCTTGTCCATCGCTGCGGACAGCACGGGCAGCTTGAGGTTGATGCGCTCGTGCAGCGAGGTGGACAGGTCCACGTCGCGCGGCAGGACCGACGAGGCCTGCGGGACGAGCAGGACGTCGTCGTACGACAGGGCGGGAGTGATCTCGATCGCCACGCTGGAGGATCCTCGTCAGACGGCGGTGCCCCACCGACGGTACGCCGGTGGGGCAGCCACAGCACGGTGGTCGCGCCGTGCGGTCGCCTACAGCGCGCCGACCTGCTGCAGGGCGGTCAGGTAGGCCGCGTCGTCGCGCGCCTGGCCGAGCCCGTTGTGGACCGAGTAGACGACCCTGCCGTCCCGGTCGATCACGAACGTGCCGCGCTCGGCGGCACCGACCTTCTCGTTGAACACGCCGTACTGGTCAGCGACCTGGCCGTGCGGCCAGAAGTCGGCCAGCAGCGGGAACTCGAGGCCCTCCTTGGCCCCGAACGCCTTCAGCGCCGGCGGGGCGTCGACCGAGACGGCGAGCGTCTCGACGTCGTCGTTGGAGAACTGCTCGATGCGGTCCCGGATGGTGCACAGCTCACCGGTGCAGATCCCGGAGAACGCGAACGGGTAGAAGACGAGCACCACGGCCTTCTTGCCGCGGTAGTCCGACAGCCTCACCGGCTGGCCGGTGCTGTCACGGAGCTCGAAGTCGGGGGCCTCGTCGCCCTGCTGGATGGCTGCCACGTCGTCTGTTCCTGTCGATCGGGGTGGGAGGGGCCCCGCACGCTACGAGGTGACGCCACCCACGGCGATCTGGCTCATCGGCCACGGGCCCTGTCCAGCCCGACGACCTCGAGGACGTGCCGGAGTCCCTCGACGTCGCACCCGACCGGCAGCAGCAGCCCACGGCGCCCGGTCCGGCCGAGGAGGACCAGGACCGGCTCACCGACGACGCGGCGCAGCTCGACCGCGCGCAGCGTGTCGAACGGCTCGGCGACCGGGAAGGCGGCGACGTGGCCCTGCACGCCGGCGCGGTCGACCTCCAGCGTCCACGTCTCCGGCGCGAACGCCTGGAGGGCGAAGACCGCCGTCGGCAGCGCGCAGGCCGTGACGAGGCCGGCGTAGAGCACCGACCACGACGCGACGCTGAAGGACCACGCAGCCAGCCCCGTCGCCACCATCCCCGTGAGCGTCCAGGCGGCCGCCCGCCACCGGTCGGGGGCCAGCGTCACGCGCTCGGTGTCCACGCAGGCCTCCCGGACCACGCCCCGGCACCGTGCCGAGGCATCGACAGGACCGTACTCAGCAGACGTCGCGCAGCGTCGCCAGCACCTCGTCCCAGAGCTCGTGGTCGGGGTCGATGACGGAGAAGTGGTCGCCCGGCGCCGTGACCAGCCTCGCCTCGTCGCCCGCGGCCGTGGCCAGCTCGACCCAGGACTCGGACTGCCGCAGCGGCACCAGGTCGTCGTCGGGTGCGTGGACGAGGGTCACCGGGACCCCGAGCGGCAGCCACGCGGCGGGGTCGGCGACGCGGCGGCGGTCGGGGTCGTCACCGCCGAGCAGGTCGCCCACCGCACCGTCGCCCAGGTCGGCCGCGATCGCCTCGTCGAGCACGACGACCGGCGCCTGGGCGACGACGTGGCACGGTCGCAGCCCCGGGTCGGCGCCCGGGGCACCGGCCGGCAGGCGGTGCCGCGCCCCCAGCCACGTGGCGAGGTGGCCCCCGGCCGAGTGCCCGACCGTCACCACGCGGTCGGGGTCGATCCCGTCGAGGTCGGCGACGGCGTCGAAGCCGGCAGCGACGTCGGTCAGGGTGGTCGGCCAGCCGCCGTCGCCACCGACGCGCCGGTACTCGAGGTTCACCACGACGTGGCCGTCGGCCAGCAACGAGGGCACCAGCGGGTCCATGAGGTCGCGCCGGTAGCGCTCGCGCCAGAAGCCGCCGTGCACGAGCACGACGGTCAGGCCGGACGGCGACACCGACGGCCGGTGCACGTCGAACACGGTCTCGGCGTGGTCGGCGTAGTTGCGCGTCTCGACGGTGCCCTCCCCGGCCGGCGGTGCGGCGGACGGCACCGGGGTCGGCGCCGGTCCGGACGCTACGTCACCGGCCGCGCCGCCACAGCCCACGGCGGCTGCCGCCGTCAGCACGAGGACGGCGAGGCGGCGGCGGCGTCGGGTGGGCACGGGGGGTGTTCGGGGCGAACGCTCGAACGGGGTGCTCGCGAGCGACCTCAGTAGCATCGACCCACGCCATCGGACGAGGACCGGCCGTGCCCCACACGACTCCGCTCTCCCCGCAGCGACGCGCCGCCGACGTCGACCGGATGCGCCACACGACGTTCGACGTGCTCGTGATCGGCGGTGGCGTGACCGGGACCGGGATCGCACTCGACGCAGCGACGCGCGGGCTCGACGTCGCCCTGGTCGAGCAGCGCGACTTCGCGTCCGGCACGTCCAGCCGGTCGAGCAAGCTCATCCACGGTGGCCTGCGCTACCTCGAGCAGCTGAACTTCTCGTTGGTGCGGGAGGCGCTGCAGGAGCGCGGCCTGCTGCTCGAGCGGCTCGCCCCGCACCTGATCCGTCCGGTGCCCTTCCTCTACCCGCTGCAGGGCCGCATCTGGGAGCGGCCGTACGTCGCGGCCGGGGTGACGCTCTACGACACGATGGGCGGAGCGCGCCAGCTCCCGCGGCACAAGCACTACACCCGCAAGGGTGCGCTGCGGCTCGCGCCCGCGCTCAAGCCGGACTCGATGGTCGGTGCGGTCCAGTACTACGACGCCCAGGTCGACGACGCCCGGCACACCATGGCGCTCGGGCGCACCGCCGCCCACTACGGCGCCGCGATCATGACCTCGGCGCGGGTCACCGACCTGCTGCGCGAGGGCGAACGCGTGGTGGGTGCCGAGGTCAACGACCTCGAGACCGGCGAGGAGCTCAAGGTCCGCGCCCACCAGGTGGTCAACGCCACGGGGGTGTGGGCGAACGAGATCCAGGAGATGGCCGGCCGCGGCCGGGTCCACGTGCGCCCGAGCAAGGGCATCCACCTCGTCGTGCCGCGCGACC
>CAYMGL010000041.1:0-14630 GCA_964389945.1 uncultured Actinomycetota bacterium | reverse complement strand
GGCAGGTCGTTGAACTGGAACAGGTCGTCGTCGAGGAAGCAGGGCGGGCCGGCCATCGGGACGAAGTGCGGGGCGTCGACCATGGCGAGGTAGGCGCTGGCGCGGTCGACCTGGCGGCGGCGCTTGGCCTGGACGAGCCGCTCCTTCTCGTCGTCGGGGAGGTCGTAGACCATCGGGAACCAGATGGCGCCCGAGTGCTGGAGGAAGTGGACGTCGGTCCCGCCGCCGGCCGTCGCGAAGTCGAGGTTCGACGGGTGGGCGTCGTTCTGGTTCAGGATCCGCCCGCTGGGGTCCTCGACCAGCAGCGACGAGTCACCCATCGGGCCCACGTTGGGGGCGTCCAGCGCCATGATCGCGACGCGCAGGCCCTCGCCGAGCTCGACCCACTCGCGGTCGGGGCAGTGGACGAAGTCGTGGAAGCCCAGTGCGGCGAGCTCGTCGCGCAGGAGCGGGATCGAGTAGTCGGGCAGCAGGACCCGGGCGTCCTTGTTGACGTGGTCGGTGAGGAACCGCTCGTCGAGGTGGTCCTTGTGGCTGTGGCTGACGTACAGCACGTCGCAGTCCGCGATCTGCTGCATGACCTCGTCGGACAGCCGGTCGTTGCGCGGGAACGGGAACCACGAGCCGAAGTACGCGGGCGTGAACCACGGGTCGCAGACGACCGTGCCGCCGGTGGTCTCGAGCAGCAGACCGGCGTGGCCGATGTCGGTGATGCGCACGGAGGAGCCTCGCAGGGTCGGGCGGCGGGCGTCACGACCGTCGACGGTAGCGGTGGGGGGCCGCGGCCCGACGAGCGTTCAGTCGTCCCCGGCGCGGGCTCGCGCCAGCTCTCGACGCAGCGCGTCCGCCCTCGCCGACAGGTCGGCGCGCCCGCCCCCGTGGTGCGGTGGCACGTCGCGCAGGTGGCGCTCGACCTCCCGCAGCTCCTCGAGGATCACCGCGATGCTGCGGTGCCCGGCGTGCTGGTGCTGGTCTGCCACGACTGGTTGCCTCACGGTCGCTGTCGTCCACCACGGAGTGTGCCCGTGCCCACCGTCCTGACCATCAACGACCACACGCCGGACGTCGCCCGAGCGAGGTTCGTCGCTCACGACGTCGTCGTGGCCGGCGACGTCACCGTCGGAGAGGACGCGACGCTCTGGTACGGCGTCGTCGCGCGGGCCGAGTACGCGCCGGTGACCATCGGCGCGCGGACCAACGTGCAGGACGGCAGCGTCCTGCACGCCGACCCCGGCTCCCCGTGCGTGGTGGGCGACGACGTCACGATCGGCCACCGTGCGGTCATCCACGGCTGCACGCTGGAGGACGGTGTGCTGGTCGGCATGGGGGCGGTCGTGCTCAACGGTGCGACGGTCGGGGCCGGCTCGCTGGTCGCGGCCGGTGCGGTGGTGCGCGAGGGCGACGACATCCCACCGAACTCCCTCGTGGTCGGCGTCCCGGCGACCGTGCGCAAGACCCTCGGCGACGATCGCGACCCGTACCCGAACGTGGCGGGCTACCTCCACCTCGGTGAGCTCTACGACGCCGCGACGTCGGACGACTGAGCCGCCTGGAGTCGGGCCAGCCGCCCCATCGCCACGTAGCCGACGACCGGGCCGGGCAGGAGCAGCAGGAAGGTCCAGCGCCAGGTCACGACCGACTCGACCACGGGGACCAACCAGATCGTCACGACGGTCAGCGCGAAGCCCAGGGCCAGCTGGACGGTCAGCGCCGTGCCGACGAAGCGCTGGTCGGTGACCTCGGTGACGACCGTCGAGAACTGGGCCGAGTCGGCCACGACCCAGAAGCCCCAGAACAGCGCCACCAGCAGGGTGACCCAGGCGGGCGCGCCGAACGTGAGACCGGCCACCGCGGCCGCCGCCCCCGACGACGCGAGCGAGATGCGGGTCGCGCGGGCGCGCGTCGTGCGGTCGGCGATGCGGCCGCCGACGATGGAGCCCGCGGCGCCGACGCCGATCACGGCGAAGGCACCGAGCGGGGCCCAGGACGGGGTACCGGCACCGGCCTCGTCGAAGGACGCGCCGAGGAAGACCACGACCCACGCCCACAGGGCGTAGAGCTCCCACATGTGGCCGACGTAGCCCGCCGTGGCCAGCCGGGTCGGCCGGTGACGCAGGACCGCCACGACCTGTCGGGGTCGGAACGGGGCGCTCGGGAACGCGAACGGGCCGTCGGCCACGGCCGTGAACGCGAGGAGGCCACCGGCGACCGTCAGTGCCGAGGTCGTCACGACGACCACCTCGACGGAGAGGCCGCCGAGGCCGTTGACGAGGTGGGGGAGGGCCGACCCCAGCGTCAGCGCGCCGACCATGATCCCGAGGGCCAGTCCACGGTCACGCCGGAACCAGGCGGCCATCGCCTTCATCGCCGGCGGGTAGACCCCGGCCAGGGCGGCACCGGTCACCATGCGCAGCGCGATCGCACCGGCGGCGCCGTCGACGACGAGCAGCCCGAGGTTGGCCGCGGCGGCGAGGAGGGCACCGCCCAGGATCACCGTGACCGGTCGCACCCTGTCCGCGAGCGTCAACAGCGCCGACACGACGGCGCCGAGCACGAACCCCACCTGCACGCCGATGGTCAGCCAGGCCGCCGTCGCATCCCCGAGCTCCCATCGCGTCCGGAGCTGCGGCACGACCGCGCTGGCCGAGAACCACGTCGACATCGCCAGCACCATGGCCAGCGCGAGCACGGTCAGTGCCCGCCACCGTCCATCGTCCGTGCCGTCCGCCACTGCCGTCCCCCGTCGCGACAACGCCGTCGCGACACGGAGGATGCCCGGTCGGGGCTCAGGCCTCGTCGAGCACGACCGGGACCGTCACCGCGGCGGGCTCGGCCGGGTTGAAGGTCACGCCGGACGGCACCTCGCTGGCGCCCATGACCCAGCCGGTGAAGCCGGACGGGACGCAGCGCGGCGTGTCGTTGGTCGGCAGCGTCCCGCACTGGGCGGTGTGGGGCGGCCCGAACGAGAACTGGATCGTGCGGAACTGGCTGCCCTCGGGACCGATCGCCTCGAACAGCTCGTCGAGGCCGGTCACCGTGAACTCGACCATGACCGACGCGCCGGAGTCGCTGACCACCGGGACCACCTCGATGCGTTGGGCCGCCGCGCTCGTCTGTGGGTTGTCCCCGGTGGCGTCGGGCGAGGTCTTGGTGCCGAACAGCGAGACGCTGTCGACCTCGGCCTCGACGTCGAGGTGGACCGGCTGGCCGGCGTAGCCCAGGTTCGGGCCGAGGAAGTGCAGCTCGAACGTGACGGCGTCGACGTCGCCCGCCTCGGCGAAACCGCCGGCGGAGAACTGGTACGGGCTGGCACCGGTGCCGGCCGCGCTGAACACCGGCTCGTCGACCGTGCCGCAGCCGCCACCCTCGGTGAACGAGACCTCGGGCAGCCCGGGCGTCAGCTCGACCGACGCCGTGGGGTCGTGCAGCTTGGCCGCACCGGCCTCGTCGAGCGTCCCGTCGCAGTGCGCGTAGATCGAGGTCTGGCAGTACGACACCGGGACCTCGGAGGTGGTGCCGTCCTCCTCCTCGACGGTGACGGTGCGCTCGGCGTCGGTGCGACAGGCGCCGTCCTCGGCGGCGGGTTGCACGGCGAAGGCGAGGCTGGCCGGCAGCAGGGCTGCGACGGCGATGGCGGTGCGGATGCGCACGGTGGTCTCCGGGGTCGGTCGTCCCCGTTGGCTTCGCCGTGCGGCCCGCCATCTCCTGCCCGTGGCTGCACTCAGGCGTCGTCGGCGTCTGCGGCCCGATCGTCGTCGGCCAGGACGCGGGCGGCCCGGTCGTCCATCCCGAGTTCGCGCCATGCCGCGGCCGCCCGCTGGGCGAAGCGGGGGTCGTCGGTCCCGCGTCGCACGACCACCTCCCCGATCTCGGCCGCGAGCTGCAGCTCGCCGTGGTCGGCGGCGCCGACCTGCGCCGCGGTGGCGATCGCGTGGTCGCCGCGACCGTTCGCCAGGGCCTCCCGCAGCCCGCGGAAGTCGCGGTCGCGCAGCAGTGCCTGCAACGCCTCGGTCTCGCGCTCGGCGTTCCTCGCCGCCGTGGCCATCCGGTAGTTCTGGACCGCGAAGAGGCCGCCGAACAGGGCGATGAAGACCTGGTCCAGCCAGACCGCGACGCCGACCAGCGCGGCGCTCATCGCAACCCCGGTCCAGGCGGTTCGTGTCGTGCGCGTGCGCTCGTCGCCGGGCAGCAGCTGCTGCAGCGCCTGGCCGCCGTCGAGCGGCAGGATCGGGAGCAGGTTGAAGATGCTCCAGCCGATCGAGGTGAACAGCAGGATGTCCATGGCCACCGTCGGGTAGCCGGGGGGGACGGCGTCGAGCAGCAGCCACGCGACAGCGCCGACGGCGAGCCCGACGCCGGGCCCCGCGAGGCTGATCGCCAGACGCCAACCGCGCGTGCCCGAGCGCCCCGACGGTCGGTAGCGGGTGACGCCACCGAGGCCCGCGAGGGTGATCGTCGGGTCGGCCCCGGCGGCCCTGGCCACGAGCGCGTGCCCCAGCTCGTGCAGGACGATCGACACGATCCCGATCACGATCCACAGGAGGATCGCCACGAGGTCACCGAGCGTGAAGCCGAAGAACGCCAGCAGCAGCACGATCGACGGGCCGATCGTGACGGGCACGCCGAGCACCCGGAACCGGAGGCCGGCGCCGGACGACGGCATCATCGGGCTGCTCATGCCGCCGAGCCTACGGGCCGGGGTCTGGTTGGCTGCCGACCGACCCGCCAGAGGAGGCGAGCCATGTCCTGCACCCCGGAGCACGTCACCGAGCCGGCCCCACGGCCGGAGGTCGGGCCGGCCGAGGGGCGGCTCCGCCTGGACGAGTTCGTCCGCGTCATGGCGACGCGCCGGAGCATCCGGGACTTCGCGCCCGACCCCGTCCCGGACGTCCTGGTCGAGCAGGCGGTCCTGGCGGCGTCCCGAGCGCCGAGCGGTGCCAACGTCCAGCCCTGGCGCTTCGTCCACGTGACGGACCCGGACGTGCGTGCACGGGTCCGCGAGGCGGCCGAGGCGGAGGAGCGCGAGTTCTACGAGCGGCGTGCCACCGACGAGTGGCTCGCGGCGCTCTCGCACCTCGGCACGGACGCGTCGAAGCCCTTCCTCACCGACGCACCGCACCTGCTGGTCCTGATGGAGGTGCATGCCAGCGACAGCGAACCGAAGCCCTACTACGTCAAGGAGTCGGTGGGGATCGCCCTCGGCTTCCTGCTGTGCGCGCTGCACCACGCCGGGCTGGCGGCGCTGACGCACACGCCCAGCCCGATGGGCGTGCTGACCGAGGTGCTCGGTCGCCCGCGCAACGAGCGGCCGTACGTGGTGCTGCCGATCGGCTGGCCGGCGCAGGGCGCCGAGGTGCCCGCGATCAGCCGCAAACCACTGGACGAGGTGCTCGTCCGCGTGTGATCACCAGTGCAGGCCCTTGAGCAGCCAGGCGTAGATCAGCCGGTCGCGGGTGGGCTTGGACTCGTCGTCGACCACACCTGCCTCGGCGGCCCGGGCGGCCTCGATGCGGCGGCGCTTGGCCTTGTCCTCGGCGGACTCGTCGCTCGCACCCTTGGCGGCCTTGGAGTCCGGGAACAGCGAGTACCCACGGTGCATGACGGCGTCGAGCACCTTTGGTGCCAGCGCGTAGGACAGCTGCCCGGTCGTGCCCAGCACGGTCGCCACCTTCTTGGGGCGGGCGACCATGGCGCCCGTGATCCGGTCGGCCGCCTCGTCGGGCGTCAGGGCCGGGAAGTACTTGTAGACCTTCGTCGGCGCGATCATCTTGGTGCGCACCAGCGGCATGTAGACCGAGGTGATGTCGATCCCGTCGTCCCACAGCTCGGAGCTGATGCAGCGACCGAACGCGTCCAGCGCGGCCTTCGACGCCACGTAGGCGCTGAAGCGCGGCATGTTGGTCTGCACGCCGATCGAGCTGATGTTGATGATGTGGCCGTCCTTGCGCTCCATCATCGAGGGGAGCAGCTCGAGCGTGAGCCGGACGGCGCCGAAGTAGTTCAGCTGCATCGTGCGCTCGAAGTCGTGGAAGCGGTCCAGCGACAGCTTCACCGAGCGACGGATCGAGCGACCGGCGTTGTTGACCAGGATGTCGACGTGCCCGTGCTCGCC
Organism: uncultured Actinomycetota bacterium; assembly: GCA_964389945.1. GTDB lineage: Bacteria > Actinomycetota > Nitriliruptoria > Nitriliruptorales > Nitriliruptoraceae > JBFGFG01. The sequence goes on along the minus strand of CAYMGL010000041.1, from coordinate 8,518 downwards.
GAGGACCTCCTTGGCGAGGCGGATGATGTCCTCGTCCTCGGACAGGTCGCACGGGTGCACGAACGCGATGCCGCCGGCGTCCTCGATCTCCTTCTGCACGGCCTCGAGCTTCGACCGGGTGCGGCTGACCAGCAGGACGTGGCCGCCGGCCGCACCGACGCGCAGTGCGACCTCCTTGCCGATGCCGTCCGACGCGCCGGTGATCATCACCTTGCGGCCGGCCACGGCGCCCTTCAGGCCACCGCCCGCCGACTTGAACCCCGACAGCTCGCGCAGCCAGTAGTAGTAGAGGCGGTCGATGTAGGTGTCGAGCGGCGGGCAGGAGATGCCCGTGCCGTCCAGCGCCGCACGCGTGTTGTCGTCCGAGTACGTGGTCGGCCAGTCGAGGAACTTGAGGGTCTCGGCGGGGATGCCGACCTGGCGGAGGATGAAGTCCAGCGTCTGGGTGGCCGGGGTCACGCTGCCGACGAGGGTCTTCACGGCCTCGGGGACGAGGTCGAGCAGCCCGACGTCGACGCGCATCGGGAAGCGCGGTCCGTCCGCGGCGCCGGCGACCATGTCGAGCAGCTGCCCGACGGTCTGCGGTGCCTGGTCGACGAGGTGGTAGACGCGCTCGTCCCACTGCCCACCCTCGAGGTGGATGATGTGGGCCATCGCGTCCACGACGTAGTCGACGGGGACGATGTTGATCGTGCCGCCCTCGGGCGAGATCAGGGGCAGCCACGCGGGCAGGCGGTCGCCCAGCAGCTTCATCAGGCGGAAGAAGTAGTAGGGGCCGTCGACCTTGTCGATCTCACCGGTGCGCGAGTCGCCCACCACGATCGAGGGCCGGTAGACGCGCCACGGCACCTTGGCCTCCGTGCGCACGACCTTCTCGGCCTCGTGCTTGGTGGCGAAGTACGGGTCGTCGAGGCCCTCGTCGGCCGCCGACAGCGGCATGTCCTCGGTCCAGCGACCGCGGTAGAGCCCGCCGGCAGCGATCGACGAGGTGTGGTGCAGCGGCGCGCCGATGCGGTTGGCGACCTGCACGACGTTGCGGGTGCCGTCGACGTTCGCCCGCTGCTGGAGGTTCGCGTCGGCCGTGATGTCGTAGATCGCGGCGAGGTGGACGACGGCGCCGATGTCGCGCTGCTCGAGCTCGTCGAGCTGGGCGTCGGAGAGGCCGAGCATCGGCTCGCCGAGGTCGCCCACGACCGGGACGACGCGTGCCTCCGCGTCCTCGCCCCACTCCTCGATGCGCAGTTCGAGACGTCCGAGGCTCTTGGACCGCACGAGACAGTGGATCGTCCCCGTGTGCTCCTTCAGGAGCTTCTCCACGAGTCGACCGCCGATGAAGCCGGTTGCTCCGGTGACCAGGTAGTTCACGCTGGGATCCCTCTCCCGTCTGGACGTCGACCACGTCATTCGCCACGAAGGGTGGCGACCCCTGCTTGCACTTGCAAGCACTACCCGTCAGCGTACGCCCGCACGCGCGTTCAGCGCTCGGGAAGTGCGTCCTGCGGCTCGGACCGCGCGCTCGGCCACAACGCGACGCCGCCGGCCGTCGCGAGCAGTGCGAAGCCCAGCGCCTGCAACGGCGCCAGCGGCGGCTCGAGGTCGCGCGCGGCCGAGAACGCCTCGTTGCTCTCACGCAGCAGTCGTTCGGACTCGGCGTCGCTGTCGAGGAGGCTGTCGGTCCCCTCCGCCCACGCCTCGCCGAGTCGCTGCGCCTCGGCGTCGAGCGCGTCGATCTCGGCCGATCGCAGCGGCGTGAGTGCGGCCACCCAGAGGAGGGCGAGCGCCGCGGCGAAGCAGGCGGCGGCGGCGATGCGGCGTGCGGTCACGGTGTGGTCCAGCGGTGTCGGTCGTCGTGGGTTCGGTGCGGAACGGCCGGCGGTGTGCTCAGGGCAGCGGGCGCGGGTCGGTCCGTGACAGCTCCTCGACCTCGCCGTCCACGACGAGCACCGGTGTCCCCGCACCCGCGGCGACGACGCCGGCGTCGTCGACCAGCACGCCACCGCACTCGGGCAGTCCCCACAGCGGCAGCTCCGGCGGGGTGCCGGCCCGGCCCTCACGGCCCGGCTCGTGGTGGGGGAGGGCGAGGCCGGGCACGAGCCCGAGGCCGTCGGCGAGCGAGCCGTCGGTGTCGGCCAGCCACGTCCGGGCGCACAGCACCATCGCCCCCGCGGAGGCGCCGCTGATCGTCGCGCCGGCCTCGGACCGTTCGCGCAGCAGGGCACCCACGCGTCCGTCGCCGACGTCGGTCAGGACGCGCAGCAGCTCGGTGGGCGACCCGCCGGGCAGCACGACCAGCGTCGCCTGCGCGACGACCTCGAGGCAGCCCTCGAGGTCCTCCCGTGGGTCCGGTGCCGGGACGGCGGGGTCGCCGCCGAGGTTGCCGTAGTAGCGGGCCGCGTTGCGGCTGGCCGTGGCGTAGTCCTTGCCGGGCCGGGCCGCGCCGGCCAGCACGACGATGGGTCCCAGCGGTGTCCGGCGCAGCACCTCGAGGTCGAGGTCGCGGCAGCTGCTGCCGAACTCCCGGCCGCCCTGCAGGCAGATCGTCCCGGCCACGTCGAACCCTCCGTCCGCGCGACCACCCCGTGCGACGTGGTCGTCGGGCCGAGCCTACGAGGAGTCCCGGGTCCTTAAGATCCCGGCATGCACGAACAGGTCGAGCTGCAGCACACGGCACCCGTGGCGGTCGCCCGCTCGGCCGCGGCAGCGGACCTGGTGTCCACGATGCTGCAGGCCCACGGTCTGCACGCCTGGACCGAGGCGTACGCGGGCGTCTATCCCTCCGTGGAGTGGGTCGAGGGCCATCGTGTCCTGGTGGCGGTCGAGGACGCCGAACGGGCAGCCGAGGTGCTCACGGCACTGGACCGCGACGACGCGCGCCGGCTCGACCCCTGACGGGTCACTGCGTGGGGTACGGCGACTGCCGCCACCAGGGGACGTCGTCGACCGTGATGCTCGTGACCCACTTCACCCACCAGAAGCCGCGGCGCCCGGGTGCCACGAGCCGTGCGGGCGCACCGTGCCGGTCGGCGAGCGGTCGGCCCTCGTAGCCCGTGGCGAGCAGCAGGTGGGGGAGGTCGCGGAGCGGGAACCTGCGGCCGTAGCCGGTGGCCGAGCGCACGACGAGGCTCCGCGCACCGTCCGGCAGGTCGGTCACGAGGCGGTCGAGCCGCACGCCGTGCCAGACCTGCTCCGCCCACCAGCCGCTGGTGCAGTCGATCGTCGCGGTCAGCCGGTCCGGGGCGTGACGCAGGTCGGCCAGGCGCAGCGTTCGCGTGCCCGTGCCGTCCGCGACGGTCAGGCGCCAGTCCGCCGGTGCGAGCTCGAGGCGCGGGTCGAACAGCCAGATGATGGCAGGCATCGTCGCCGGGTCGTGGCTGCCCGTCTCGTAGGACCCGGTCGCTCGTCGTCGCGACCCGGGCATGCCCGCCGCATGGACCACGGCCTCGGTCGTGGCCCACAGCGCGGCGCCCGACCCGACGAGCAGGCCGGCCCGGAGGAGGTTGCGACGGGTGAGGTCGCGCCGCTCCGGCCACGTGTCGTGGTCACCCACGACGTGCCACAGCGCGAGGGGCAGCGCGAGCAGGGCCGCCCCGACGTGGACCTGCATGCTGCCGAGCGGGCCGTAGGAGAGGACCTGGCCGGTGGCGTGCAGCAGCCCCGACACGGCTGCCGCGACGACCAGCACCCCGAGCACGACCGACGGCCAGGTCCGCGTGGCGCCGCGCCGCGCGAGGCCGCGGCGCACGATCGCCCACTTCCATCCTGCGACGACGAGCAGTGCCAGCGTCGCGACGGCGTGCAGCACCGTCGGCCACACGACCCAGCCCGTGCCGATCGCGAAGTTGAGCGCGCCCGTTGTCCAGGCGGCCACGAGCAGCAGCAGGATGGCGAGGTTGGTCCGCCGTCCGGCCATGCCGCTGACGAGGCTGCGCAGCGAGTCGGTCATGCGGGCCCTCCCGGCCGCGAACCTACGACCGGCACGGTGGGGTCGGCACCCGTCGGTCGTACCCTCGCGGTGACCGCGACCGAGGATGGCGACGTGCTGCGACTGGGCGCCGTCGAGGTCCCCGTCCCAGTGGTCCTCGCCCCGATGGCCGGCATCACCGACGTCCCGTTCCGCCGCCTCGTGCGGTCGCTGGACGGAGGTGCGTGCCTGCTGACGTCCGAGATGGTGACGGCGCGTGGGCTGGTCGAGGGCGACGACCGCACCTGGTCCTACGTCGACCTGCCGCGCGACCTGGGCACGAGGTCGCTGCAGCTGTACGGCGCCGACCCGGCGGTGCTGGGGGAGGCCGTCTCGATGCTCTGCGACGAGGACCGCGTGGACCACGTGGACCTGAACCTCGGCTGTCCCGTGCCGAAGATCACCAGCGGCGGTGGGGGCGCGGCGCTGCCGGTCAAGCGGCCGCTGCTGCGAGCCGTCCTGCGCGCCGCGGTCCGCGCCGCGGACGGGCGGGTGCCGGTGACCGTCAAGATGCGGCTGGGCCTGGACGACGACCGGCTGACGCACCTGGACACGGCGGCCATCGCCGTCGAGGAGGGTGTCGCGTCGGTCGCGCTGCACGCCCGGACGGTCGAGCAGGGCTACGCCGACGAGGCGCGCTGGGACCGCATCGCCGAGCTGGTGGGGTTCGTCGACGGCGCCGTGCCGGTGCTGGGCAACGGGGACGTGTGGTTGGCCGCCGATGCGCTCGAGATGGTCGAACGCACCGGCTGCGACGGCGTCGTCGTCGGCCGGGGCTGCCTCGGTCGCCCCTGGTTGTTCGCCGACCTCGCCGCGGTGTTCCGGGGTGCGGACCCGACCGGCCCGCCCCCGTTCGCCGTCACCGCCGACCTCGCCCGTCGCCACCTCGAGCTGCTCGTGCGTCACGCGACCGAGGGCGGCCGGGGCGAGACCGCCGCGGGGACGGATTCGCGAGCGCGACAGGCGACGGTGAGGAAGTTCCGCAAACACCTGCGGTGGTACGTGCTCGGCTACGTGGACCGCGGCGACCCGCGCCACGACCGGGCGGGGCGGGTCGACGACTGGTCCGACGTCGAGGAGGTGCTCGCGAGCATCCCCGGCGACGCCCACGTCGAGGACCCGCTGCTGGCGGCGCCCCGGGGCAAGCGCTCATCCGGTCGGGTCAAGCTGCCCCACGGCTGGTGGGACGACCGCGACGAGGACGTGGTGGTGGCCGATCCGACCGGGATCCTCTCCGGGGGCTGAGTACGGTCGTGGCATGGACACACCCGCAGCTCTCGCCAGCGCGCTCGCCTACGGGCGCATCGCCCTCGGGCTCGGCATGGTCGCCGCGCCCGGCCCCGTCGGGGGGAGGTGGATCGGGCGCGCCGCCGGCGGCAGCGACGCCGCCATCGCCGTGCGCGGGCTCGGCGTCCGCGACGTCGCCCTGGGGGCGGCCACGATCGGGACGATGCGGGCGACCGGCACCAGCGGGACCGGCTTCAAGGTCCTGACCGGCCTCGGTGTCCTGGTCGACCTCGTCGACGTGGCATCGACCCTCGCCGCGGGTGACGAGGTGCCCGACGCGAAGGTCTCGGCGGCCGTCGCAGGGGCCGCCGCCGCGACCGGCGTCGCGGTCCTCGCCCTCTCCGGCGACGATGCCTGACGACCTCGCCTCGCTGCTGGCCTCGGCCGACCGCGTCGCTGCCCTGACGGGTGCCGGCGTCTCGACGGCCTCGGGTGTCCCGGACTTCCGCGGCCCGGAGGGCCTGTGGACCGTCGACCCGACCGCCGAACGGCTGACGCACTGGCCCACCTACCGCGACGACCCGGCCGTGCGACGACGCTCGTGGCAGTGGCGGGTGCACAACCCGGCCCTGCGGGCGGTGCCCAACGAGGCGCACCGAGCGCTGGCACGGCTCGCGACGGACGGCCCACTGGTCGGCCTGGCGACGCAGAACACCGACGGCCTCCACGTGGCCGCCGGCACCCCCCGCGAACTGGTCCAGGAACTGCACGGGACCATGCGCGAGGTCGAGTGCACGGCCTGCCCCTGGCGGACCGAGATGGCCTGGGCCGTGCAGCGCGTCGTCGAGGAGGGCGACGCGGACCCGCGCTGTCCGGACTGCGGTGCGATCACGAAGGCGGCGACGGTCATGTTCGGGCAGTCGCTTCCCGAGGCCGAGCTCGCTGCCGCGACCGAGGCCGCCCGTGGCTGCGACCTCTACCTCGCCATCGGCTCGTCGTTGACGGTCCAGCCCGCCGCCGGTCTCCCGCGGTTCGCCGTCGACACCGGCGCCCGGCTGGTCGTCTGCAACGCGGAGCCGACCCCTCTGGACCGCCTGGCCACGCTCGTGGTGCGCGAGCCGGTCGAGGACGTGCTGCCACCGGCGGTCGACGCCGTGCTCGGACCAGCGGCCTGATCCCACCACACGACCTGCGCGCGGCCGACCGGCGACGTGCGGTCACGGGCCCGTGGCGTCACGTCCGCAGCAGGCGGGCGGCGGTCACGGCGTCCTCGACCGCGTGGCCGACCGACTTGCACACGGTGGTCGTGCCGGCGGGCGGAGGCGCGACCGCACCGGTGACGAGCTCGGCCAGCTCCGCGCGCACGTGGTCGCGGTCGATCGCGCCCTCCTCGATCGGCAGGAGGACGTCGCCGGCCTCCTCGAACGCCCCGGCGCGGGTGTCGACGACCAGCCACGCACCCGCGACGAGGTCGGTCGCCAGCTCGCGCATCGTCGGGGTGAACGCCCCCACCGCGTTGACGTGCGTGCCGGGCGCGAGGTCGCCGGCGTGCAGCAGCGGCTCCGTCGCGGCCGTGCATGTGCACACGACCGCGGCGTCGGCCGCGGCTGCTGCCGGCGACGCCGCGACGACGACGTCCAGGCCGTCCGCGCGGAGGTCGCGGGCGAGGGCCTCGGCCCGGCCCGGCGTCCGGTTCCACAGCCGGACGTGCTCGACGGGCCGCACGGCGCGGACCGCCGCGACGTGCTCGCGCCCCTGGACCCCGGTCCCGAGCACGGCGAGCGTGGCGGCGTCGGACGGTGCGAGCAGGTCGGTCGCCAGGCCGCTGACCGCCGCCGTGCGGATCGCGGTCACCGTGGTGCCGTCGACGACCCCGAGCGGCTCGCCGGTCGTGCCGTCGAACGCGACGAGCAGCCCGTGGATCGACGGGAGGTCACGTCCGACGTTGTCGGGGACGATGCTGACCACCTTCGTCGCGAGGACGTCGGTCGCGCCGGCGACGTGGGCCGGCATCGTGGCGAGCATGCCGTCCGTGCCGAGTGCCGTGATCTCGTGGAACCCGCGCGGGGGCGCGGTCACCTCACCGGCGGCGAGGGCCGTGAAGGCGTCGCGCATCGCCGCGATCGCGACGTCCATCGGCAGCCGCTCACGCACGGCCGCGGCGTCCAGGAGCTCCATGGCTGCGTCCTCCCCGGTCCCGGCTGGGACCGTAGGCGGTCACACGGTGAGCCCGGGCTCACCGGTGGGGGCGGCCGGGGTGGCGCCCCCGATGCCCCAGCCGTCGTCGTCGCGCTCGAAGAGGTAGAGCAGCAGCTGCTGCGTCCCGTCCCGGTCCTCGACGGTGACCTCGAGGGTCGCGTCGTCGCCGCGCGTGCGGCAGCGACCGATGTCGCGGGCTCGGTTGTCCGCGACGACGGGGAAGCCGCCGAGGATGATCTCGCGGAAGCGGTCCGCATCGATCCCTGCCCGGAACCCGTCGGTGGCGAAGCCCAGTGCCTCTGACCAGTCCTGCGTGGCGATCGCGGCGAGCTGGCCGTCCACGGCCGCGACCAGCAGTGCGCGGAGGTCCTCCGCGCAGGTCTCGGTGGACGGCTGCTGCGGTCCCGGGTCGTCCTCCGGCGCCGGCGCGATCCCGGGTGCGGGGGTCGTGGCGGCGCGGGGGTCGTCCAGCGTCGCGGTCGGTGCATCCGTGCACGCCCCGAGCGCGAGCGCGGACAGGAGCACGAGCAGCAGGCGGTGGTGGGCAGGCAGGGCGGTGGCCGGACGGTGGCTGGAGGTCGAGGTTCCCGACCTCGCGCACCGCCTGCAACGTCCGAGCGGCCGACGTGGTTCGCTCGCGGGTCCACGAGTGCAGGAGACACGGTGCGAGTGTTCGCCGACGTCGATGAGCTGGCGGCGCAGGAGGGCGAGGTCGACCTCGGCCGCAGCGAGTGGTGCACCGTCGACCAGCGGATGATCGACCTGTTCGCCGACGCGACCGGCGACCACCAGTGGATCCACGTCGATGCCGAGCGCGCCGCCGATGGACCGTTCGGCTCGACCATCGCCCACGGGTTCCTGACGCTCTCGCTGCTGCCGCGACTGGTCAGCGAGCTGTACGCCGTCGAGTCGGCCGGGATGATCGTCAACGTCGGCTCGGACAAGGTCCGTTTCCTGGCGCCGGTGCCGGTCGACAGCCGGGTCCGGGCCCACGCGGTGATCACGGGCCGCGAGCGCCGTGGCGACGCGGTCCGCAACTTCTTCACCGTGACGATCGAGATCGAGGGCAGTGAGCGCCCCGCAGCGATCGTCGAGTCGATCAACCAGGTGTTCCCGGCATGACCCACCAGC
>CAYMGL010000040.1:7831-14730 GCA_964389945.1 uncultured Actinomycetota bacterium | reverse complement strand
CCGAGGAGCCGACCGAGGCGGCGACGGAGCAGCCCACCGAGGACCCCTCGGAGGAGGTCGCGGCCCCGGAGGACGACGAGACGGACGAGGGGGTGCCGTGGTGGCTCTGGGCCCTGCTCATCGTCCTGCTGCTGTGGCTGGTCCTGGCGCTCGTGCGACGCCGGCGACGCACGGTCGCCCGTCGTGCGCGGCTGCGCGACGCCGTGCTGGCCGAGACCGACTGGCTGCTCGAGCGAGCTCGCGAGCGTCCCGTCAGCGTGGACGCCGCGGCGCGTGCCCGGGACGTGCGGCTGCGGTCCGACCGCCTCTCGGACAGCATCCGGGAACTGCGCGCAGCAGCCCCCGCAGCTGCTGCAGCGCTGTGCGGCGACCTGCAGACGTCGACACGGCACCTCACCGACGCCGTCATCACACGGCTCGACGACGTCGCCCGCACCGGCGAGGCCCCCTCGGGTCTGGGCGTCCCCGAACTGGCGGACAGGGCACGGGCCGACCGTGACGCCCTCGCGACCGAGCTCGGACGCCCACCCGACCGCGCCTGAGCCCCGACCCCGCCCCTAGTGTCACGGCCGATGTCGAGCGCGTGCGCAGTGGGGTGGGGATGAGCCAGGGGACGCGTGCATGGGCACCCACGAGGGTGCTGGCCTCGGTCCCCGTCGTGGCGACACTGCGTGAGTACGACCGCGAGCAGGCGCGGCCGGACGTGGTCGCCGGCCTCGTGCTGGCGGCGATGCTCGTGCCCCAGGGCATGGCGTACGCCGAGCTCACGGGGCTGCCCGCCGTCACCGGCGTCTACACGACCGTGGCGGCCCTGCTCGGTTACGCCGTCTTCGGCCCCAACCGACGACTGGTGCTCGGCCCCGACTCGTCGCTCGCGCCGGTGATCGCCGCCGTGATCCTGCCGCTCGCGGCTGGTGACGCGGCGACCGCGGTCCTGCTGGCATCCGCCATGAGCGTGCTCGCCGGGATCGCCTGCATCGCTGCCGGCACGTTCAACCTGGGCGCGATCACCGAGCTGCTGTCCAAGCCCATCCGCATCGGCTACCTCAACGGCATCGCCGTCCTGATCTTCACGTCGCAGGTCCCCAAGGCGCTCGGCTTCTCGGTTGACGCCGAGTCCACGGGTGGCCTCGTGGTCGGCACCGTGCGGGCCGTGCTCGCGTCCGAGGTCCTGGTCCCGGCGCTGGCGGTGTCGGGCGCCTGCCTCGTGGCGATCGTCGTGCTGAACCGCCTGTCCCGGCTGCGACCCGGTGTGCTCGTGGCCGCCGTCGGGTCCGTGCTCGCGGTCGGCCTGCTCGACCTCCCGGGCCGCGGCGTCGAGACCGTCGGCGACGTCCCTGCCGGGCTGCCGCCCCTCACGCTGCCGCTGATCGGCCTCGACGTCGTCCCGTCGCTGATCGGCGGGGCGATCGCGGTCGCGCTCGTCTCGTTCGCCGACACCGGCGCGCTGTCCACCGCGACCGCGCTGACGGCCGGCGAACGCGTCGACCCCAACAGCGAGATCAAGGCCCTCGGCGCCGCGAACATCCTCTCGGGCCTGTTCCAGGGCTTCGCGACCAGCGCCAGCTCGTCGCGCACGGCGGTCGCGATGGCCGTCGGCTCCCGGACACAGGTGACGGGCCTCGTCGCCGCTGCCGGGGTCGTGGCCCTGATCGTCCTCGTCCCGGACGCCATCGCACGGATGCCGGCGCCGACCCTGGCCGCGATCGTCATCAGCGCCTCGTTCGGCCTCTTCGACTTCGCGGGGTGGCGGTGGCTGCTCCGCGTCCGCCGCTCGGAGTTCCTCCTGTCGGCGGCCACGGCCCTGGCCGTCCTCACGGTCGGCGTGCTGGAGGGCATCGGCGTCGCGATCGCCCTGTCGCTGGCGAACTTCGTCCGCCGCGCGTGGCGCCCACACCACACCGAGCTCGGCAAGATCGATGGCGTGCCGGGTTACCACGACCGCGAGCGGCACCCCGAGGCGAAGGTCACCGAAGGGCTGCTCCTCGTGCGCTACGACGCGCCGCTGTTCTTCGCCAACGCACCCGACTTCGGCCGCCAGCTGCAGGAGCGTCTGCGCAGCGCGGACCGGCCGATCGACCGGGTGGTCGTGGTGGGCAACGCCATCACCGACATCGACTCGACCGGGGCCGAGATCCTGGTGGAGGTGCTCGACCACCTCGACAGCCACGGCATCCGCTTCGCCTTCGCCGGCCTGAAGGACCCCGTGCAGGACCGACTCCGCGACTACGGCCTCCACGAGCGGATCGGCGCAGGCAGCTTCTTCCCCAACACCATCTCGGCCGTGGCGGCGCAGCACCCGGACGAGGATGCGACCGCCCCCTGACGACGGGCCGCGGCCCGGGTCTACCGTGGTCGCGACCATGCCCAGCAAGCGGAGGCGCCGAGATGAGTGACGGGTTCGACAGCAGCGCGGCTGACGACGCCAAGCCGCAGCGGTCGCGGGGACCGAGGCGACGCACCAGCTTCGCACTCGGCATCGTCCTCGGCATCGCACTCGGGATCAGCGGCGCCCTCGTCGTCCCGGACCTGTTCCCCGAGGGCCAGCCCGACTGCACGCTGCCCGAGCAGGTCACCTGGTCGCAGACCGAGGCCGGCGGTGTCCGCCTCGAGGTCGACTACGCCGGGGACGGCGCGGCCGGCTGTGACGCCAACATCGTCTTCTCCGAGCGCCCCCAGCCATGAGCGACCGCAGCCACGACATCGTCGTCTTCGGCGCCACCGGGTTCACCGGGCGCCTCGTCGCGGAGCACCTCGCCACGCGTGGTGCGGACGCCGGGGCCTGGGCCATCGCCGGCCGCAGCGCCGACAAGCTCGCCGGCCTGGCCGAGGAACTCGACCTCGACGTGCCCCAGCTGGTCGTCGATGCCGGCGACCCCGACCAGGTCGCCACCATGGCGGCCTCGACGAGGGTCGTCTGCACGACCGTGGGGCCGTACGCGCGCTTCGGCGAGCCGGTCGTCCGGGCGTGCGCGGAGACCGGCACCGACTACGTCGACCTGACCGGCGAACCGCAGTGGATCCGCCGCATGATCGACGCCCACCACGACACCGCAGTCGCGTCCGGCGCGCGGATCGTGCACTGCTGCGGCTTCGACTCGATCCCGTCCGACCTCGGCACGGCGTTCGCCCAGCAGACGATGCACCAGCTCCACGGCACGTACGCGTCCCGGGTCCGCCTGCGGGTCAAGGGCGCCCGCGGCGGGGCCTCGGGCGGGACGCTGGCCAGCATGGTCCAGATCATGGAGGAGGCCGCTGCGGACGACGAGGTCGCCCGGTTCGTCGACGACCCCTACAGCCTGCTGCCGGCCGGCGAGCGCGTCGGTCCGCACGTCGGGCGCAGGACGCTGCCCGACTACGACGAAACGTTCTCGTCCTGGACCGCGCCGTTCGTCATGGAGATGGTCAACGCGAAGATCGTCCGGCGGTCCAACGCCCTGCTCGGCTACCCGTGGGGTCGCGAGTTCACCTACGGCGAGGCCGTCCTCACGGGCGACGGCCTGGCGGGGCAGGCACGGGCAGCCGCGATCGCGGCCGGGACCGGCGGCGGGACGCTGGCGCTGACGAACAAGCTCGTCCGTGACATGGCCGACCGGCTCCTGCCCGACAGCGGCACCGGCCCCGACGAGGCGGCGCGCGAGGCGGGCTTCTTCGACATGCGCATCGTGGCCGAGCACCCCGACGACCCGACCGAGGACGTCGTCGTCCGCGTGACCGGTGACCGTGACCCGGGCTACGGCGCCACGTCGCGGATGCTCGGTGAGGCTGCGCTGACACTGGCACGGGGCGAGTCCGGTGTCGCCGGCGGCTCGTGGACACCGGCGAGCGCGCTGGGCGACGCGTTGCGGGTGCGGCTCGAGGAGCACGCCGGCATGACCTTCTCGGTCGTCTGAGCCGAAGGGCCCGCGCACAGGGGGCGCTCGCCCCTGTCCGCGACGCCGGGGCCGGCGCACGATGACGGGTCCCGACCGCAGGATGCACCCGTGTCCGCCCCCGTCCGCGACCAGGCGCCGTCCACCGCCGGACTGTCCAGCGCCGCGGCGGCGCGAACGCTGGCACGGGTGGGACCGAACGAGCTGCCGCGGGCCGAGACGGCCTCCCTGTCCGCTCGGGCCGTGGCGCAGTTGCGCGAGCCGATGGCCCTGCTGCTCGTCGCCGCCGCCGGGATCTCGGGTCTCGTGCTCGGGGAGGTCGTGGACGCCGTCGCCATCGTCCTGATCGTCGTCGTCAACGCCGCCATCGCCCTGGTGCAGGAGGGCCGCGCCGCGCAGGCGCTCGCCGCACTCGAGGAGCTCGAGGCGCCGCACGCGACCGTCGTCCGGGACGGCCGGCACCGCGTCGTCCCGGCAGCACGGCTCGTCCCGGGTGACGTGGTGGTGGTGCAGGCCGGGGACCGCGTGCCGGCCGACCTCCGCCTGCTCCGGGGCGACGCCATCGAGGTCGACGAGTCGATCCTGACCGGCGAGTCGCTGCCGGTCGCGAAGCGCCCCGGTGGCATGACCGGTGCCCACGTCGCCCTCGGCGATCGCGACGGCGTGCTGCACAGCGGGACCTTCGTGACGCGGGGCGCGGGACGTGGCGTCGTCACCGCCACCGGGACGGACGCCGCGCTCGGCGCCATCGCGCAGCAACTCGCGGCGATCGAGCGGGAACCGACCCCGCTGCAGCGACAGCTCGCCGGGCTCACCCGTCGGCTCGGTGGTGCGGCCGTCGCGGTCGCCGGCGGCACCTTCCTCCTGATCGTGCTGCGCTCGGGCACCGGCGCGGCCGACGACGCCTTCCTCACCGCCGTGGCGCTGGCTGTCGCCGCGGTCCCGGAGGGCCTCGCCGCCGTGACGAGCGTGGCGCTCGCACTCGGCGTGCGCCGCATGGCACGCCGGGGGGCCATCGTGCGTCGGCTGCCCGCCGTCGAGACCCTCGGCGCCGTGGACGTCCTCGTGGTCGACAAGACCGGGACCATCACCGAGAACCGGATGCGGCCGTCGTCGGTGACCACTCCCGACGGCCGCGTGCACACGCCCGGCAGCGTCCCTGTCGACGTCGCCGGACCGCTCGCCGACGTGCTCGCCCTGTGCAGCGACGCGACCGTCGACCCGCCGGGCGGTGACCCGACGGAGCGCGCCCTCCTCGAGCTGACCGACGACGTCGAGGGGCGGCGTGACCGGCACCCGCGGCTCGGCGCCGCACCCTTCACCTCGGAGCGGATGCGGATGAGCTCCGTCCACGAGCTGGCCGACGGCACGTGGCTGCTGGTCAAGGGCGCCCCCGAGCAGGTGCTCCCCCGGTGCGCGCTCGCCGACGCGGACCGCGACCGACTGCTGGACGCCGCGGCCGCGCAGGCAGCCCGGGGCGAACGCGTCCTCGCGGTCGCCCGGCGCCAGCTCACCGCGGTCCCCACCGACGTCGCGGCGGCGGAGCACGACCTCACCGCCGTGGCCCTCGTCGCGCTGCGCGACCCGCCGCGCCACCACGCCGCCGACGCCGTGGCGCGCACCCGCGGTGCCGGTGTGACGCTGCTGATGGCGACCGGCGACCACCCGGCGACGGCACGCGCCGTCGCAGGTGAGGTCGGCCTGGACACCGGACGCTGGCTCGCGGGCGCCGAACTCGCCCGTGGTGGCGTCCCGGACGATCCGGTCGACGTGGGCGTGTACGCCCGGGTCGCACCGGAGCAGAAGCTCGCGCTCGTCGAGCGCCTGCAGTCGCGCGGCCACACCGTCGCCATGACCGGTGACGGCGTCAACGACGCACCGGCGCTGCAACGTGCCGACATCGGCGTGGCGCTCGGTGCGACCGGGAGCGACGTCGCCCGTGCCGCGTCCGACCTCGTCATCACGGACGACGACCTCGCCACGATCGTCGCCGCGGTCCGCGAGGGTCGCGGGATCCACGACAACCTGCGCAAGGTGATCGACTACCTCATCGCGAGCAACCTCGCCGAGGTCGCGGTCGTGGTGGCGACGCTGCTGCTGCTGCCCGCGTTCGGGGTGCCGCTGTTCCCGCTGCAGCTGCTGTGGATCAACCTGCTCACCGACGGCCTGCCGGCCCTGGCGCTCGGCGTCGACCCGGTCGACGAGAACCTCATGCGACGCCCACCGCGACGCGCCAGCGAGCGACTGCTCGACCTGCCGCACCTGCGTGTGCTGACGCTTCGGGCGGTCGTCCTCGCCACGGGCGCACTGGGCGCGCTGCTGCTCGCCCGGGACGCCGGTCTCGCCACCGACGAGGCACGCACCGTCCTGTTCACGAGCCTCGTCGTCGCACAGGTGCTCTACGCGTTCGTCGTCGCACGACGCCCGTTCGCACGCGACGGGAACCGCTGGCTCCTGCTCTCGGCGCTGGGGGCCCTCGCCCTGCACGCGGTGATCCTGCTGCTGCCCGCGGCGCAGTCGGTCTTCGACACCGTGACGCCCTCGACCACCGCGCTCGGCGCGATCGCCACGGGCGGGCTGCTGCCCCCGCTGGTGCTCGCGGCCCTGCGCCGCACCCACCTCTGGACCACGACCACCGAGGAGCAATCATGAGCACGACCCATGCACACGACACGGCCCACGAGTTCCACGACGTCATCGACGACCTGCGTCAGCCGACCCGCGAGTTCCGCCGTGCAGCGCCGGAGGCCTGGGACGGCTTCGGTGCGCTCCACCGGGCAGCCGTCAGCGACGGCGTCGTGCCCGGCTCGATGAAGGAGCTCGTCGCGCTGGCGATCGCCGTCGCGGACCACTGCGACGGGTGCGTCGCCTACCACGCCAAGGCCGCAGCGCACAAGGGCGCCACCCGCGAGGAGGCCGTCGAGGTGCTGAGCGTCGCCCTGCTCATGGCCGGCGGACCAGCATCGATCTGGGCGCCGCGGGCACTGGCCGCGTTCGACGAGTTCGCCGACGACTGAAGGGGTGCCG
>CAYMGL010000040.1:0-7731 GCA_964389945.1 uncultured Actinomycetota bacterium | reverse complement strand
GTGCCGTGATGCGGGTGCTGTGCAGCTCGTGCGCGACCCACCTCCTCCGACCGACGATGGACCGGCGATGAGGACCGCGGTGATCGGTCTCGGCGACCGCGACCGCGGTGACGGGGCGGCGGGCCTCCTCGTCGCCGACGAACTCTCGCTGCACGACGTACCCGCGGACGTGCTGGCCTGGGAGCGGCCCGAGCTCGACCTGCTGGAGGTGCTGCCGCGGTACGACCGGGTCGTGCTCGTCGATGCGGCACGGTCGGACGTCCTGCCGGGGACGATCCACCGCGACCCGCACCTCGACCCGCACGCCGCCGGCCTCGAGACCCACGGCTTCGGCCTGGGCGAGGTGCTCGAACTCGCGACCGCACTCGGTCGGCTGCCGGACGAGCTGGAGCTGCTGCTCATCGAGACCGGTCCCGCGACCCACGGCGCACGGCTGTCGTTGGACGTCGCGATCGCCGTCGACCGGGTCATCGTCGAACTGCTGCGCACGCTCACGGAGGGCGACGCCGACGTGTCCCGGTGAACGCGCACGGATCGTCGATCTCGGGGGGCCGTGGCCGGGTCAGCCGCTGGGCGTGGGTGACTGACAGCCGAGTTGCTCGGTGATCCGTGCGGATTCATCGGCGGGTCCGAGCACGAGGACAGCGGCACGGCTGCGAGTTCGGGTCGCCTCATCGAGATCGTCGGCGGCTGTCTGTGCAGCGGCCAGACGGAGCACGGACGCTGCATCGCGCGCCCGGTTGACCATTTGATCGTCCATGGGTGGCTCGGTGCGTTCGCCCCGCTCCGCCAGCTCGTCCAGTGTCACCGCGAGTTCGCGCATGGCGCCAGCGTCCCCGGAGTCGACGGGCGCGCGAGCCGCGTCGAGCTGGAGTTCCTCGATGCGGAAGTCGGCCAGCGCGCAGAGGGTCTCGAGATCGATGGCGCGGACGTCGACCGGAGCGAGTTCCCCTGCCGGGCCGCCGCCCGTGACGCTGGGCGGCGCAGGGGTCGGCCAGATCGCCGCCAGGCCGATGATGATCCCGACGGCCGCGGCCGCAGCAACGAGTGTCGTCAGTGGCGTGCTGCGGCGACGTCGCTGTCCGAGTTCGTCGACGGGGACACGGACCGCCCGTCCGTCCTCGACGGTGGCGTCCTCGGCGCGCGGCTGTGCCGCAGTGCGCAGGACCGACGCCAGCAGCTTCTCCTCCACACCCGGCGGGAGGTCACGGACGCCGTCGGCCCCCTCCAGGAGCCGGCCGAGATCGTCTCGATCGCTCATGCGTCACCTCCGTCGTAGACCCGCCGGAACGACCGGCGCGCCCGGGCGAGAGCCGACTCGGTCGCGGACACCGACTTCCCGGTCATGTCTGCCAGGTCCGCCACGGTCATGCCGTCCACGTGGTGCAGCATCAGGAGTGCACGCTCGTGGTCCCGGATGCGGTCCAGGGCCGCGACCACGGCCGGACGGCGGGGGTCCTCGTGCCAGCCCTCGGGGAACGACACGAAGTCCTCCGTCCTGACGCTCGCCAGCAGGCGTCGGGCCCGTCGCCTGTAGGCGCGGCGCCAGTGGTCTGCGATCTTGTTGCGAGCCACGGCCATGAGCCACGCCGTGGTGACGTCCTCGATGCGTCCGTCACGCGCCGCCAACGCCGCGGCATGGAAGACCTCCGACACGACATCGACGGCGCTGTCCGCACCGACGCGGTGGTACGCGAACCCGTGGACACGCCGGACATTGGCCCTGTAGAGCGCTTCGAGGCGCGCCAGGGTGTTCTGGTCGGCAATCTGTGTCGTGGTCACACTCCGTCCATCGCGCGGCGCGCGGGGCACCTGTCGCCCGGACCCTAGTCGTGCGCCAAGCGCGCGAATCGAGGCTGCCCGAGGTGTGGACGACGGCTGCACCGAGCACCGAGCGATGAACGTCGTGCAGCCCCTGCCGGAGGAACCCCCATGCAGCATCCCACAGCTCGCACTGCGCGTGCCGCGATCGCGATCAGCGCCGTTCTCGCGCTCGGAGGTTGTGCCACCGGGGACGCCGCGACCGTCGGCGACGATGGACCAGCCGACGCCGACGCCGTCACCGCAGCTGCCGCCGTCGTCGCGTCGATCGAGGAGGTGATGCCACAACTGGAGGCGGTCTTCCAGTTCGAGACGGGACTCCTCGATGACTACGACGAGGGGATCCACTTCAACGAGCGTGGGGTCTCCGCCGCGACGGCGATGCTGGAGGCACTGCCGGAGTCGTTCGACACGGGGAGCGCCGAGGACCGCGAGGCGTTCGACGCCATGCCGGACGCGCTGCGGGCCTGGCAGGAGGACAGCAGCCAGAGCATCGAGATGCTCGAGGAGGTTCGACCCGATCTCGAACCCGAACTCCAGGCCTGGCTACAAGCGGAACAGGCCGGGAACGGAGAAGGACCACCCCCGACCGCCTACATGGACCTCACGGCCCGCGTGAACGACGACGGCGCACTCGCGTTCGGCGATGCCTGCGCCGAGTTCGTCACACGTTTCGAGCTCACGACCCAGTGCTACGCGTTCGGTGGGCCCGGCGAGGCCCAGCCGATGGACGATGCCGGGCCGCTCATGTTCGCCGTCGGTGAGGTCGATCTCGCGTTCGACCCCGGGCCGTCGGAGGACGTGCTCCAGCGACCCGACGGGGCCGGCGTCGACGTCGGCGGCCTGACCCTGTCCGTGCAGGGCCCACCTGCCGTCTTCGACCCGTCCTCGGGCGAGCCGGGAGGTGAGCCGATGGTCACCATGCCGTGGCCCGAGGACGTCGCGGCGTGGGCCGGGCAGCTGCCCTTCGACATCCTGGACGAGGGGGCGGTCGACGCTGCCGGGCGGACCTGGTCCTACATCCTGCTGGAGAACACCGACCCGGCACCCTCCTGGGCCGTCCTCGAGGACGCCGTCAGCGTCGTGTCAGTCTTCCCGGGCAGCGGACTGCTGCTGCTCGAGACCGCGATCGAGGGCGAGACGGTCGTCGCCGTCGGTGCCGGCGCGCCCGGCTTCCCCCCGGACCTCCTGCTGGACGAGGCGGTCCGACTCCTCGAGGGCCTCGGGGTGGCTGACGAGTAGCCGCCACGGGTCGCGACACCAGCAGAGGTCACCCGTGCTCGGCGATGCAGTGATCGACCATGACGTCCTGCTCGTGCTCATCGACGACATGGGCTTCGGCGCGAGCAGTGCGTTCGCAAGCAGTGATGCCGCCGGCTCAGTCGCCGTCCGCTGCGACACGGAAGCCCGTGTTGCCGGTCGTGCTGTCCGGTGTCGAGGCGCTGCGGGCATCCACCCGGTACCGCCAGCAGTAGCTGTCATGGCAGAGGTAGGAGCCCCCGCGGATGACCCGGTGGGTGCCGTTGACCGGTCCCGCGACACCGACCTGCCCGGCAGCACGCCGGGCGTAGGTGTCGGCTGCGAACCAGTCGGCGCACCACTCCCACACGTTGCCCGTCGTCTCGTAGAGACCGAGCCCGTTGGGTGGGTAGCTGCGAACCGGTGCGGTCCCGACCCAGCCGTCCGCGCCGGTGTCACCGGCCGGGAACGAGCCCTGGAACACGTTCATCCGGTGCTCGCCGCCCGGTTCCCGCTCCGCCCCCCACGGGAAGTGGTCTCCCTGCCGGCCACCACGGGCCGCGCGTTCCCACTCGGCCTCGCTCGGCAGCCGGGTGCCGCTCCAGGCGCAGTACGCCAGCGCGTCGTCGTGGCTGACGTGCACGACGGGATGGTCACCGCGCCCGTCGAGGTCGCTGTGCGGCCCCTCGGGATGGCGCCAGTCGGCGCCCAGGACCTCCCGCCACCACGGCGCCGCCGCGACCCCACGGGTCGGTGGGTGGTCGTCGGGCAGCAGCCCACCGAACACGAACGAGGTGCCCAACCGCTCGGCGGTGGTGACGTGACCCGAGCTCGCCGCGAAGGCAGCGAACTGGTCATTGGTGACGCTGGTCTCGCCGATCCGGAACGCCGGCAGCGACACCTCGTGGACCGGGCCTTCCCCGTCGGCTGGATACCCGCGCGGGTCGTCGGTCCCCATCAGCAGCGTCCCGGCCGGCACCTCGACCAGCGCGCCCGCGTGCTCGGCACGGGCGCCCGCGGCGGGCGCGCTCGCGGCGGCGGCGCCCGCAGTGCTGTTGCGATCAGGACTGCAGCAGGCGTCGGTCACGGTTCCTCGGAGTCTCGTCGCTGCACAGCATGCCAGTCACGCACCGGCGCCTCACGGCCGGACGGCACCCATCGTGGCCTACAACCGCGCGGCGGCGACCAGGGACGACACACCCGCCACGACGGCGAGACCGAAGGCGGCGATCGACGTCCAACCCGGCAGGCCGACCATCGCGAGCACCGAGAACGCGACGGCTGCGACCATGCTCGTGACGAACAACCGCCGCGGGGCGGAGCGCAGGTCACGGTGTGCAGACGTGTGCAGTGCAAGCACGCCTGCCCAGGCGAGCACGGTCAGGAGGCCCGCTGCGACGATGACGAGCTGCACCACCAGGACCTCGGCGTCGACGTAGTTCGTCGTGGCGAAGTCGAACACCGCCCAGACCGTGAAGACGGCCAGGAGGGTCGCCGGCAACGCGAGCGCCATCGCCAGCACCTCCCGGCGCCGGTTGATGGGATCCCCGGGCAGGACGTCCGGCTTGTGTGCGGTGGACATGATCGACCCTCCCGTCACGTCAAGTGTCCGACGTGGATGCAGCGGATGACAGGGCATTGGGCCCCTGCCCGTGCAGCTGGCGCATCCTGCTCGTGGGGTGGGGATGAAGCCTGTCAGTCATGGTCGTTCTCCTCGGAGGGAAGGCTGCGTCGCAGCAGGTGGTGCTACGACGCAGCAGGTCGTGGGCAGCCTCGTGTCAGGCGGTCCAGCCGAGCAGGCGGTCACCGATCAGGATGCCGATCACCCACAGGGTGAGGACGGCGGGCGGGACCAGCCAGGTCGCCCGTGGCGCCTTCTGGGCAAGGCGCCAGAGGACCGCAGTGCCGGCGAGCCAGGTCAGGGCCGTCGCGACGAGGAACCAGCCGGGGGCGATGAGGCCGCTGGCTGAGAGGGGGAAGATCGCGATGCCGATGTGCAGGACGGCTGCGATCGCGATGACGACGCGGTCACCGGTCGTGAGCGTCGTGGTGATCGTGGTCATGGGAGGTCCTTCTGGTTCGTGGCGGCACCCATGTGGTGCCGTCGCAACCAGAGGATCGGCCGCAGCCGCCCCGAGGGCCTCAGGGATGCCACGGAGCTTTCGGCTCAGTCGTCCCACTCGGCGATCGGCTCGAGCCGATCGGCGAGGTCCGCGAGTGACTTCTCGGTGGCCAGCCGCAGGAACCGGTTGCCGCCCAGCGCGAGGAGTCCGAGCATGAGCCAACCCTTGGGCCCAGCGGCGGTTCGGTCCCATGTCGCCTCGACCCGGCAGCCACCGCCGTCCCGTGGCGTGATGTCCATCGAGACGAAGCTGCCCGGGGTGCAGAAGTTGGACTCCGTCGACGTCCAGGTGACCCTCGTCGGGTGCGACCAGTCGTAGCGGTCGTGCGACCAGACCCTGGGTCGCGGGCTCCCCTCCGTCACCATCGCGGAGGTGGGACCGATCCAGTGGACCGCGTAGGTCTCCGGGTCGAGCTGCGGCCAGAGGTCGAGCCGTCGGTCGCTGAAGTCCAGCAGGGCGGCCCGGACCTGTTCAGCCGGGAGAGGCGACTCGGCCTCGGCGGTGAGCGTGACCCGCATCGTGCCTCGATCGTCGGGGGACCAGCCTACGAGCGGACGCCGTCCCCGGGCCTGCCTGCGGGCACCACCCCCATCTCAGTCGAGGTCGACCCACCATGCGTCGGGATCCCGGACCGGTTCGCCTGCCGACTCGTCCGGGACGGCCGGCGCGGTCGGCCCGGCGGTGCGCAGGTGCTCGTCCGGCCGGCGCGCCGTGCGGTCCCGGTAGGCGATGCCCCACGCAGCTCGCTCGTCGTGCGCGAGACGCCGCATGCGCCGCCACGCAGCACCGAACAGGAGCGAGCTCAGCAGGGCCGGCAGGAGCAGCCCGAGCGCGCCGCTGAGCAGGGCGATGAAGGTCACGAGCAGCGAGACGAGGAATCCGAGCCCGAGCCGCAGCACGGCCGCGTCGGCGTCACGCTGCAGGAGTCGGACGCCCGTCACCCCGCCGATGATCGCAGCCGTCCCGACGGGGATCAGGACGGGGCTCGCGAGCACGACGAGCAGCTGCGTCAGGATGGCGGCGAGCGCCACGAGCCGGATGCCTCGCCGCCGGTTGACGTGCAGCATGCCTTCCCCCCTTCGACAGGGGAGCATGCCACGCCCTGCGTGACCTGACCAACCACGACGCACCGCGGGCACGAACGCCCCGGGAGGAGGCCGTGGTGGACGTGACGAGGAGGATCGACGCGCCGGCTGCCGCCGTGTGGGAGCAGCTGGCCCACACGCGGCACTGGCCGGCATGGGGCCCGACGGTGGCCGCGGTCGAGCCCGAGGACACGGAGGTCCGCATGGGGCTGCGCGGCACCGTCCGCACCCCCGTCGGCGTGCCGGTCCCCTTCGAGGTCACCGCGGTCGAGCCCGGTCGCCGCTGGGCCTGGCGCGTCGCGGGGATCCCGGCCACCGACCACCTCGTCGAGCCCGACGGCGACGGCTGCCTGGCGACGATCCGCATCCCGACCTGGGCGCCGTTCTACGCGCCGGTGTGTCGGGCCGGGCTGCGACGGATCGCGGCACGCGTCTGACGGAGCCCGGGCTCAGAGGTAGCCGCGCAGGCTGGCAGCCTCCACGACGCGTTCGACCGCGACGGCGAAGCCGGCGTCCCGCATCGAGTCGCAGTCGGAGTTGGCGGCCATGAAGTCGCGGCAGGTGCCGTAGGCGCTGATCATCTTCCGCTCGAGCCGCCGGTTCACCTCGTCCTCCTCCCAGGCGATGTTCTGGTGGTTCTGCACCCACTCGAAGTAGGACACCGTCACACCGCCCGCGTTGGCGAGGATGTCGGGAACGACCAGGACGTCACGGTCGGCGAGTGCCGCGTCCGCCATCGGGGTGACCGGGTTGTTCGCCGCCTCCACGATGATGCTGGCCCGGACGTCCTCGACGTTGTCGGAGGTGATGACCTCCCCCAGTGCCGCCGGCATCAGCACGTCGACGTCCAGCGTCAGCAGCGCGTCGCCGGGGATGTCCTGCGCGCCCGGGAAGCCTGCGACCGTGCCGTTGGACGCAACGTGCGCGAGCAGGGCGGTGACGTCGATGCCACCCGGGGCGTGGATGGCACCGTCGACGTCGCTGACCGCGACCACCTTCGTGCCCTGTTCGTGGGCGAGCACGGCCGCCCAGGAGCCGACGTTGCCGAACCCCTGGATCGCCAGCGTCGACTCCACCGGCAGGTCCTTGTCCTGCAGCGCCTCGTTCATCGCGATGACGCAACCGCGGCCGGTCGCTGCCTCGCGGCCGAGCGACCCACCCAGCGCCAGCGGCTTGCCCGTCACGATCTCGGTCGTGTGCCCCTTGCGACGGCCGTACTCGTCCATGAACCAGCTCATGACCTGCGCATTGGTCCCCATGTCCGGCGCCGGGATGTCGCGTTCGGCGCCGATGATGTGGCTGATCTGGCCGAAGTACGTCCGGCTCATGCGCTCCATCTCCGCCTGCGACAGCTGCCGCGGGTCGACCTCGATCCCGCCCTTGGCACCACCGAACGGGACGTCGATGAGTGCGGTCTTCCACGTCATCAGCGAGGCGAGCGCCCGGACCTCGTCGAGGTTGGC
>CAYMGL010000039.1:1597-14951 GCA_964389945.1 uncultured Actinomycetota bacterium | reverse complement strand
CGAGCGGGCGGTCAGCCGAGGTTGCGCAGCCAGGTGACCAGTGCCCGGGCGGGGGCGCCGGTCGCGCCCTTGCTCGAGATCCCTGCGTCCTTGTCGGTCCAGGCCGACCCGGCGATGTCGAGGTGGGCCCAACGGACCTCGTCGGGCACGAAGTTGTGGAGGAACAGCCCGGCCGTGATCGTGCCGGCCTTCCGGCCGCCGACGTTCTTGATGTCCGCGACGTCCGAGTCCAGCAGCTCCCGGTACTGGTCGGTCGCGGTCGGCAGCTGCCACAGCGGCTCGTCGGCCGCCTCGCCGGCTGCGAGCAGGCCGGCGGTGAGGTCGTCGTCGTCGCTCATCAGGACCGAGAACCGGTCCCCGAGCGCCACGACGGCGGCGCCCGTGAGCGTCGCGACGTCGACGATGACGTCCGCGCCCAGCTCACCCGCGTGGACGATCCCGTCGGCCATCACCAGCCGGCCCTCGGCATCGGTGTTCATGACCTCCACGGTCGTACCGCCACGCGCGGTGTAGACGTCCGAGACGCGCTGCGCGGTCCCCGACGGCATGTTCTCGGCGAGGCACAGCAGGGCGGTCAGGCGGACCGGCAGCTGGAGTCGCGCGGCCGCGATGATCGTTGCGAGCACCGTCGCGGCGCCGCCCATGTCCATCTTCATCGTCTCCATCGACGACGAGGGCTTCAGCGAGATGCCGCCGGTGTCGAACGTGATGCCCTTGCCGACCAGGGCGATGTGGTCACCGGTGGCGTCCTCCGGCTCCCACACCAGCTCGACGAGCTGGGGGTCCAGCGACGAGCCCTGCCCGACGGCGAGCAGGCCGCCGTACCCACCGGCCCGCAGCGCGTCGCCGTCGAGGACGTTCGCGGTGATCCCCGTGCCCTCGACGAGGTCCGCGGCGCGGGCGGCGAGGTCCGGCGGACGCTTGTGGTTCGGCGCGGTGTTGACGAGGTCGCGGACCAGCGCCTGGGCCTCACCCATCACCTGCCCGACCGCGAGGGCGTCGGCGTCGACGGCCCCGTGCACGGTGACGTCCTCGAGCTGGTGGCGCTCGGCGTCGCTGCGGTGGTCGGTGAAGCGGTACGCGCCCAGGACGAGGCCCTCGGCGAGGGCCTGCGACGACTCGGCCGTGTCGTCGGTGTCGGGCAGCACGACGTCGACGCTGCTGCGCTTGCCGCAGGCGCGGCTGGCCGCGGCGCCGAGGTCCCGCACGGCCGATCGGGTCAGCTCGTCCCCGCAGCCGACGACCAGGACCGACCCGCCGCCGGGCAGCGGCACGCGGGCGGTGCTCCCACTCGCCGCGTCGAACTCGACCGTGGCGAGGTTCGCGTCCAGGTCGAGGTCGAGGCCGTCGGTCGATCCCCGCACGACCGGGCCGTCGTCCCCGGTCGTCGCCCCCACCACGACCAGTGCGCCGTCGCTCGGGGCCAAGGGGTCGGTCGCTGCCTGGATCTGCACGGGAGCACCTCTGGGAGGTCGGGGAGTCGGAAGGGGCTGTGATCGGCACCCGAACCTAGCGACGTCGGCCGGCCATGGCCCGGGCGCTAGCGTCCAGCGCATGGACAACGAGCAGCCACCCCCCAGCGACGACGCCCTGCCGGACGCGGAGCCGACCGGCGAGGTGCTGCCGGTCGACCTGCGGGACTGGGTCGACTTCTCCGTGGATGCGGCCCGCCGCATCCGGGTCTTCCGCACCGACTCGCTGCAGCAGGACCTCTGGTGCATCGAGCCGCAGCAGGCCTCCGAGGTGCTGCGCTACGAGGCGACCGACGTCACCTACACGGTGCTCGCCGGCCGGGCGTGGTTCGTGACCGAGCAGGGCGACGCGGGGCTCGACCCCCTGGCGTCCCTGCTCGTCCCGGCCGGCGTGACGCACGGGATCGACAACCGTGCTGCGGACCCGCTCGTGGTCCTCGCCGTCGGCTCCCCGCCGGGCGACCTCGTCGCGCCGGGCGAGCCACTGACCCGGCTCGGCGCGGCCGTCCGCGAGGCGGACACCACCGGCGGCGTCGGTCGCCGCCTCATGGAGTTCCTCCAGGGCAAGTGACACGGCCTCTCAGCCGACGTGACGCGGCCTGTCAGCCGACCGGCGTCGGCGCCACGTCGAAGGTGCCGGTGAGCTCGTCGCCGAACGACAGCACGAAGTCGAAGTCGGCGATCCACCGCGGGCCGGCCTCGCGCACCTCGATGCTGCCGCGCTCCACCGGTCGGACGTCGCCGTCGATCCGCAGCTCCACGACCGCGCCCTCCGTGACGCCGTCGCAGTCCACGTTGCAGTCCACACCGGCCGGCACCGTCTCGCCGGGTACGAGCACCGCCGGGTTCTCGATCACGAGGTTGATGCTGCGGCCGTCGATCGTGCGCGACAGGATGCAGACGTCCTCGTCCAACCCGTCGTTGGCGTCGCAGTCGCCGACGACGACCGTGGGGTTGCCCCGCGAGATCGCGACGCGGGCGCCGTCGAGCAGGCCCGTGGCCTGGATCCCCTCGTCGCGGCTCTCTGGCTGGACGGTGTCGACGGGTGTCTGGACCTCGTCACCGTCCTCGCAGCCGGCCAGCGCGACCGCGAGCACGGCGACCGCGAGCACCACTCGTCGCACACCACACCTCCGGGTCGGCCGCCGATGCTACGGCCGCCGCCCTGCCCGACCGGGAGCGGTCAGGCGGCGAGGCTGATGACCGAACCGTCGGACGTCACCCGGTGGGTGCGCTGCAGCACGTGGACCGCGTGGCTGACCGCCTCGCTGTCGAGCCCGGCGTCGAGTCCGGCGCGCAGCAGTCGGTCACCCGCCATGGAGCCGCCGGCACGCACGACGAGGTCGAGCACGAGCTGCTCGGCCTGTGCCGGCGTGATGCGGTGCCGTCGGCGCGACTGGTCCTGCTCGCGCTCGACCTCCCACGGGTCGAAGAGTTGGTGTTGCACGGCTGCCTCCCCACTGGCTCACGTGCGCGGACCGCCCATGGTGCCACGGACGGCCGCGTTGCGACAGGGGTACGGCTCGCCGGCTGCGCGCCGTCGTCACCAGCGCAGCAGCGCCGCGACCCCGCCCAGCTCGTCGAGCGCCTCCGCGGCTGCACCGTCGACCGGTGTGATCCGCCCGTCCGTGTCGAGCGCACGCTCGATCATGCGGTGCACGAAGCGCGGCTCCGGCGTCGCGTCGTCGATGCGGGGGTCGTCCTCGTCGAGCAGCAGGTGGCCGTCCTCGCTGATCCAGCCACGCAGCTCGACCTCGGGCGAGAGCAGCAGGTGGTCGACGCGCCCCTCGACGAGGGCCCGCGTCACGTCGCCGGCCCCGAGTGCCCCGCGACCACCGGCTCGTGCACGGTCGCGCGCCGTCGTGACCAGTTCCTCCTCGAACTCGGCGTGCTCCTCGGACAGGGCGGTCTCGACCTCGTCGAGCGTGCCGCGCAGCTCTCCGGACGCGACGCGGTCGACGTCGAGGAGCCGCAGCTGCGTGCCCGACCCGATGGCCTCGCGGACGAGGTTGCGCTCGTGCGCGGGGCCGACGAGCACGAGCCGTGGCAGCCCGCCCTCCTCGACCGCGGTGCGGACGTCGCCGGCGACGTCGCGCAGGAAGCGGTCCTGGTTCTCGCGGACCCGCTCCTGCTGCTGGTCACGGTGGCTGACGCCGCCCGGGTTGACGGCGCTACCGGCACCGGCAGGGCCCGACGGACCCGGCCCGCGGTTCTCGTCGCCGAGGACGATCTCACCGACCCGCGACTCCCACGTGCGCAGCTCCTCGTGGCCGTTCCAGCCGATGCGCAGCAGCGTCGCCTCGTTGGCGTGCAGCAGCAGCGCGGCGGCGGGCTCGTGCTCGTCGAACGCCTCCAGCAGGTGACGCAGGGTCGGACCGTCGTCGAGCTCGGCGGCCGCGGGCAGCGCGACCTGGAGCCGGTGCTCGATGACCTCGCCGCTCTCCACGCCCGCGGCCAGGAAACGTCCCCGGCCCTCGCCGCGCGGGTCGAGCAGCGCGTCGATGCGGTGCGAGAGGTCGTCGATGCGCGCCTCGATCGCCTCCTGGGCGTCGTGGCCGGCACCGAGCTTGCGCAGTTGGGCACGGACGGTCTCGGGCCCCGTTGGCCCGTCGGCGTAGCTGGACGGCGCGAAACCGACCGAGACGGTGATGACACCGATCTCGTCGTCCATCGCCAGCAGCTCCTCCAACGTCGCGATCGTCCGGTCCTGCATTGGTCACCTCGGCATCGTCGGTTGTGTTTCCCACTCTGCCGGAGATGTGTCCCGTTCGCATGCTTCCAACCGTCAGGGACGCGTCCCGATCCTGCATCGACTCGTGTTGCGCGTCATCGTCGGGCAGCATGCACGGCCCAGCTACACCAACCCGACCAGGAGGCAGACGTGCTCGACGGCAGCGCCCGCGCCGCCCTGCTGACCGTGTTCGGTGACGTCGTGCGCCCCGCCGGTGGTTCGGCCTGGCTGGGGGCCGTGGCGGGCCTGATGGACGAGCTGGGCATCGCCCCGGCGACGACGCGACAGGCCCTGCGCCGGTTGACGCAGCAGGACCTCGTGGACGCCGAGCGGCACGGACGACTGTCGGCGTACGGCCTGACCGGGCCGGGTCGGGACCGGCTCGACGATGCGGCGGACAGGATCTACCGACGCTCGCCCCCGACGTGGGACGGCCGCTGGCGACTGCTCACGTGGACCTTCGAGGAGGAGCACCGCGCATCCCGTGACGCGTTGCGGCGCGAGCTCGGCTGGCTCGGTTACGGCTCGCTGGGGACCTCGTCGTACTGCTGCCCATGGGACCGCGAGGGCCTGGCGGCGGCCCTCGACAAGCACGGGGCCCACGGCTCGGTGGACACGTTCGTGGCGGCCTACGACGGCGACGACGCCGAGCTGGCCGCCCGTGCCTACGACCTCGCCGCCCTGCGCGAGCTGCACGCCGAGTTCCTCGAGCGCTTCGGCCCGTGGCTGTCGACGGAGGAGGAGCCGGGGCCGCTCGCCCTGCTGGCGCGTCGCGTCGAGCTGGTCCACGAGTGGCGCCGCACGCTCTTCCTCGACCCGGGGCTCCCGGACGAGCTCGTGCCGGACGACTGGTTGGGCCGGGATGCCGTCGAGCTCTTCGCCGAGCTCTACGCCCAGCTCGAGGCACCCGGCTGGGACGCCTGGGCCTCCCTCTACGCCGCGCACGACCCCGACGGTGCCCGGCCGCCACTGCCGGACGGCACGGCGTTGCACGACGGCTGACCGAGCGCCGCCGCTCGGTCACCGCACGGTCGCAGCATCGAAGAACGTGTGACACTTGACGAGCGTTCGTGCGTCATTATCATCACAACTACCGACCCCGATGGAGCCGCTGATGCCACCTGCGTTCAACGACGACCCCGTGCGCACCGAGGAGTTCCTCGCGTCGATCCACGACGGACGGCTGGTCGAGCCGCACGACTGGATGCCGGACGAGTACCGCTACCGGAACCTGCGGTTCATCGAGATGCACGCCAACTCGGAGCTGATGGGCGCCCTGCCCGAGCGTGAGTGGATCGCGCGGGCACCGACGCTGAAGCGCAAGCGGTCCCTGGCGGCGAAGGTCCAGGACGAGGTCGGGCACGGCCACCTGATCTACCGCGTCGCCGAGTCGCTGGGGAAGTCGCGGCGCGCCATGTACGACGACCTCGTCAACGGCCGCACGTCGTTCCACAACGTCTTCCACTACCCCACGTTCACGTGGGCCGACGTGGCGTGCATCGGGTTCCTCGTGGACGGGGCCGCGATCGTCACCCAGAAGGCGCTGCTCAACACCAGCTACGGCCCCTACGTCCGGGTGATGAAGCGCGTCGTCGCCGAGGAGTCGCTGCACTACCGCCACGGCGAGGACGTGATGCTGGCGCTGGCGGGCGGCACCGACGAGCAGTTCGAGATGCTCCAGGAGGGCGTGAACCGCTGGTGGGAGCCGATCATGCACTTCTTCGGCAACGACATCCCCGCCGAGGACGACCCCGGAGTCCGGTGGGGCATCAAGTCCACCTCCAACGAGGAGAACCGGCAGCAGTGGATGTCCACCTACGTCCCCAAGCTGTGGGACATGGGCATCGAGACCCCCGACCCGGAGCTGCGCTGGGACGAGGACGAGGGCGTGTGGCACTACACCGAGCCCGACTGGGACCGGCTGATGGCGATCGTCAAGGGCGAGGGCACCGAGGCGACGAAACGACGGCTGTTCGCGCGCAAGGCGATGTGGGACCACCACCAGTGGCTGCACGACGTGATCACCGGCGATGCCCCCGAGGGCGTGTCGGACGACGACCTCGCGGTCGTCGACGCCCGCGAGCGCGTCACGGCGGGTCTCTGATGGCGCGCTTCGAGGTGTTCGGCCGCCGCAAGCAGGGCGACGACCTGACCCACGTCGGTCAGGTCCACGCTCCCGACCTCGACGCAGCGATGGTGCTGGTCCGCGAGACCCACTTCCGCCACGAGGAGGGCATCGAGTACGCACTGGTGCCGTCCGACTGCGTCCACCTCGTGCCCGACGCGTCGCTGCTCGAGCACGAGATCGACATGACCTACCGGCAGAACCACGGCTTCACCCCGTTCGGCCCCAAGCGCGAGAAGGCGCGGCAGAAGGCCGAGGCACGGGGCCGCGGCGAGCTGCGCCGCCGTCCGGTGCCCGGGCGCGCCGGCGGCGTCGCATCGAAGGACTGAGAGGGAGCTGGACATGACCACGACCGACATCGACCAGACCGCCGGCCCAGCGCCGGACACCTCCCCCAGCTGGTCCGCGGACCTGCTGCCCGACCTCTCCACGCCGCTGGCCAGGCTCGTGCTGACGGTGGCTGACGACGAGCTCGTCAGCGGTCACCGTGCACAGCACTGGACGGGCGTCGCCCCGTCGCTGGAGTCCGACCTGGCGTTCTCGACGATCGCGCAGGACGAGGTCAACCACGCCGACGTGCTGTACTCGCTGCTGGTCGACCGCGACGCGGACGACGCCCGCGACCGCATCGACGCGCTCGGCCTCGGCCGGACGCCCGACCAGTACCGCCACGCCGTCCTGTGCGAGCGCCCGCCGGGTGACTTCGTCTGGACGCTCGCCCGGCACTGGGCCTACGACCACGCCGACGTCGTGCGGCTGGGCGCCCTGGCGGACTCGTCGCACGGCGACCTCGCCGGCGTGTCGAAGAAGCTGCTGCGCGAGGAGCGCTACCACCTCCTGCACGCCGACGACTGGTTCGACCGACTCAGCCGGGAGAGCGGCGAGCGCGGCCGGACCGAGTTCGCCGCCGCGCTGGCCGACGTGCTGCCGCAGGCCCTGTGGCTGTGGGAGCCGGCCGAGGGCGAGGACGAGATCGTCGCCGAGGGCCTCCTGCCGACGCCGTTCACCGAGCTCCGTGGGCGCTGGCTCGAGGGCGTCGTCGCGGCGCTCGAGGCCGCCGACCTCACCGAGGTGCTGCCCGACGACCTGGAGCCGAGCTACGACGAGCCCGGCGGCCGACACGGCGTCCACTCCGAGGACTTCACGCTCGACGTCTGGCCCGAGATGACGGCCCTGCACCGCGCCCACCCCGGAGCGTCCTGGTGACCACCACCCTCATCGACCTCGACGCGGTCCGTGACGCTGCGGCGTCCGTGCCGGACCCGGAGCTGCCCCCGGTCACGCTGGGCATGCTCGGGATGGTCCACGACGTCCGGGTCGAGGACGGCCGCGTCGTCGTCGAGCTGCTGCCGACGTTCAGCGGCTGCCCGGCGACGGAGATGATGGGCCGCGACGTCAAGGACGCCATCATCGATCACGTCGACGACATCGACGACCCGGACCGCATCCTCGTCCGGTGGCTGTTCGAGCCGCAGTGGACGACCGAGCGGATCAGCGAGGAGGGCCACGCCCGCCTCAAGGAGTTCGGCATCGCCCCACCGACCGGCGGTGGCGTCGTCACGCCGGGCCCCGAGCGGGGTGGCCGCGTCTCGCTGCCCCTCTCCGTGGGGGCCTCGGCCGACCCGGACGCCGACCCGGCACCCACGGTGACCTGCCCGTACTGCGACAGCGGGCAGGTCGAGGAGGACTCCCCCTTCGGTCCGACGCCGTGCCGCGCGAGCTGGTTCTGCACGTCGTGCGACCAGCCCTTCGAACGCTTCAAGCCCCTCTGAGGTCGTCGCGTGGCAGGCTGGGTGGTCCCGACCGGGAGCCCAGGGTGACCCAGCGCATCACGTCAGCGTTCGACCGCGACTCGACGGCCGCAGAGGTCGTGGCCGACCTGGACCTCACGGGCCACCGCTACCTCGTGACGGGCGGCTACTCGGGGATCGGGCTGGAGACCTCGCGCGCCCTGGCCGGCGCCGGCGCCAGCGTCGTGGTCGCCGGACGCGACCTGCACCGCGCGGGCGAGGTGGCACTCGAGCTGCGCGGGGACGGGTCGCCGGGCTCGGAGCCCCTGGAGCTCGACCTGGCCCGCGGCGACGCCGTCGACGAGGCCGTGCAGAACCTCGGCGAGGTCGCGTTGGACGGGGTCATCTGCAACGCCGGCGTGATGGCCTGCCCGCTGCGACGCACCGACGAGGGCTGGGAGTGGCAGATGGCCGTCAACGTGCTCGGCCACGTCCGGCTCGTCTGGCGGCTGCTGGGCGCGCTCCACCGGGCCGAGCGGGCGCCACGGGTCGTGTTCCTCAGCTCGTCGGGACACCACCTCGCACCGTTCTCGGCCTCCGACCCCCACTGGTACGACCGCGACTACGACAAGTGGCGCGCCTACGGCCAGTCCAAGACGGCCGACAGCCTCGCCGCCGTCGGGCTGCAGGCCGCCGGCCTCGTGCCGGGACTCGACGCGTTCGCCGTGCACCCGGGCGGGATCCTGACGCCGCTGCAGCGGCACCTGACGGACCAGGAGATGATCGCCTTCGGCTGGATCGACGAGGACGGCGAGCCCGCCAACGACAACTTCAAGACACCCGAGCAGGGCGCCGCGACCACCGTCTGGGCGGCGACGGCACCCGGGCTGCGGGGTGCGGGCGGTCGCTACCTCGAGGACTGCGCCGAGGCCGAACCGGCCCAGGAGGGCCGACGCGGTGTCGGCGTCCGGGAGTACGCGATCGACCCGGACGAGGCCGCGACGATGTGGGCGTGGTGCGAGCGCTCGCTCGAACTCGACCCGACCGCGCCCGGCTGAGGCGTCAGGCCGGGACCTGCGCCGGCCACACGGACCCGGCCTTCACCTCCGCGGCACCGAACAGGGCGGTCGCCCGGATCCGCAGCGTGGGTGCGTCGGCGACCGGTGGCGGTGGGACGTGGTTCTCGTACCCGCCGAAGATGGCCGGGCCGTCCATCAGCACGAGCCAACCGGGCGGCACCGTCACGTCGACGCCGCCGAACAGGGCGACGACCTCGAGGTCGGCCGAACCCTCGATCTGCGCGCCGGTGAGGTCGAGCTCGATCCCACCGAAGACGGCCGTGACGGTCCCACCGCGGAAGTCGCGCGACCCGCTGACGATCTTGCGTCCCGAGAAGAGCACGGTGGTGTCGACGGTGTCGGCGACGCTGGCGCCGGCGGCCGTCCCCGGGCGACGCACGAGCAGCCACGCGCCGAGGGCGATGGCGCCGAGCGGCCACACCAGCGCGAGGACCGACCCCGAGACCACGTCCGTCGTCGCCGCGAGCAGCAGCAGGCCGAGCACGGCGAACACCGTCGCGGCGATGCGCCGCGGGGGCCGTGCTGCGAGCTCGAGGACCGCGGCGACGAGGAGGAGCACCGGCCACCAGTCGGCCACGACGCTGCCGGCGTCGAGCACGTCGGCGCGATCGAGCAGGAGGACGGTGCCGAGGGCGATGAAGCCCGTGCCGACGAGGGCGCGACCGGTGTTCATGACGGACTCCGCGGTGACGGGACCACGGCAGCAGCATGGGTCCCCCGCCGGCCGGGCGACAGGGTCCAACGACTCTGGTGCGACGCGTGCGGGCGAGCGACAGTCGGGCGAGCACCGAGGTGTGAGAGTTCGCATGCCCACACAGACACCCGTGACGCCGCCCGACACCACCGCGGCAACCCCCGCGCAAACGGCGCCCCCGCGGTCGGCCGGCCTCGCGCTGCTCGGCGTGATCCTGATGGGGGCCGGCGCCCTGTGGCTGCTCGCAGCCCTCGGCGTCGAGGTGCCCGTGACGCTGGTGACGCCGCTCGTGCTGGTCGCGCTCGGGGTGGCGGTGACGGTCAGCGCGCTGCGCGGCGAGGACCACCCCGCGCTGGGCTTCGCGGTCTTCGTCGGGGTCTGGCTCGCCATCTTCGCGCTGCTCACCGCGGTCACGAGCGTCCCGCTCACCGGCGCGGTGGGTGACGTCGACATCACCCCTGCGACGGTCACCGACCTCGACGACGGCTACCGCCTGTTCGCCGGCACCCAGCGCGTGGACCTGCGCGGTCTCGAGCTCGAGGCCGGGACGACCGAGGTCGTCGTGTCGACCGTCCTCGGGGAGATCGACGTCCGGGTGCCCGAGGGGGTCGCCGTCCGCATCGAGGCGTCCGCCGCCGCGGGTGGGGTCGACCTCTACGGGACCGCGATCGACGGTGTCGGCATCGACCGCACCGACGAGACCGACGGCTGGTCGTCCGCCGAGCACCGGCTCGACCTCGACCTGCGTGTCGGGCTGGGCCAGGTCCGGGTGCGCACCGACTGACGCAGGTCAGCCGGCCCGACTCCGTGCCGGGACCCTCGCGGCGTCGCCGTCGACGTCCAGGGTGCGCTGCCAGTCGCCGCGCTCGAACCAGCGCCACAGCCACACCGTGCGGATCACCGGGTCGAGCAGGACACCTGCGAACACGCCGGGCAGGCCGAACCCGAGCTGGATGCCCAGCAGCCACGACAGACCGACCGTGCCGACCAGGATCCCCGTCGCCGAGGTGACGAGCGGCGGCCGGTTGTCGCCCGCGGCCTGGAAGGCGCCGCGGAAGACCCCGTACAGCGACCGGGCGAGCAGGGCGACGGCGTAGAGGCGCACCCACCCGGTCGCCGCGGCGAGGGCGTCGGGCTCCTCGACGAACAACCGGGCCAGCGGCTCTGCGAACAGCAGCAGCCCCACGATCACCGGCGCGGCGATCACCGCCGACAGCGAGAGGCCGCCGCGCACGACGTGGTCGGCCCCCGCCGGGTCACGGGCACCGAGGCGGTTGCCGGCGATCGAGCTCGCCGCTGTGGCGGCGCCTCGGGCGGGCAGGAGCCCGTAGAGCATGACGCGCTGCCCGACCTGGAGACCGGCGTTGGCGGCCGTGCCGAGCGACAGCGTGATCGCGTTGAGCGGGAACGCACCCAGCGCGAAGAGGTTGCGTTCGAGGATCTG
Source organism: uncultured Actinomycetota bacterium (assembly GCA_964389945.1). Lineage (GTDB taxonomy): Bacteria > Actinomycetota > Nitriliruptoria > Nitriliruptorales > Nitriliruptoraceae > JBFGFG01. The sequence continues at coordinate 3,676 of CAYMGL010000039.1, read as the reverse complement.
GGGCGCGGCGATCCGCAGGATCCTCCCCGCCGGCCGCAGGTCGGCGAGCACACCGGGCGTGGCCGACAGCCCGCGCCAGCCTCGCAGCAGGAACGCACCGAGCACCGTGGCCGAGAACACGTTGCCGGTCAGCGTGGCCCAGGCAGCGCCGTCGACGCCGAGCTCGGGGAGGCCGAACAGGCCGGGCACCAGCAGGACCGTCAGGAGGATGTTGAGGAGCGTGCCGGAGCCACGCACGTACAGGGGCGTGCGGCTGTCGGCCGCCCCCTGGAAGGCACGCGTCAGGACGATCGCCAGCAGCCGCGCCGGGGCCGACAGCAGGACGATGCGGAGGTAGCTGACGCCCAGTCCGAGCACCTCGCTGTCCGCGCCGAGCAGCTCGTACATCGGCTCGGCCCCGTACCAACCGGCCAGCGCGAACGGCACGCCGAGCACCAGCGCGAGGAGCGCCGAGTGCGTCGCCGCGAGGTCGGCCCGGTCCTGGTCACCGGCGCCCAGCGACTGGCTGACGGTCGCGATCGCGCCCGCCCCGAGCCCGAGCCCGGTGAACAGCACCAGCCGCGCGACGGCGTCCCCGATCCCGACCGCGGCCACGCCGGCAGCACCGACCGCCATGCCGACGACGAGGATGTCGACGGTCCGCATCGTGATGCGGACGAGCAGCGTCAGCGAGATCGGCCAGCCGAGGCTGACCAGGTCCGACCAGGTGTCGCGTCGCAGGATGGGCGGTCCGGGAGGTGGAGGGCGGGGGACGCACGATCGGCGTTCGACATGCCGCGCCGACGAGGTTGCTCGCGGCCGCTGACCGTACGGTCCAGGACCGACCTGTCCCGCCCCCGCCCGAGGAACCCGTCCGGATGGCCGCCCTGCTCGCACTCGGTGCAGCCGCCACGTGGGGCGTGGGCGACTTCCTCGGTGGGCTCACGAGTCGGCGCACCGACGAGTTCGTGGTCACGTTCCTGTCGCAGCTCGCCGGGCTGGTCGTCCTCGCCGTCCTGCTGCCGCTGGGCTCGGCGCCGGTCACCACGGCCGCGCTCGCGTGGGGCGCCCTCGCCGGCATCGGCGGTGCCGGGGGGCTCGTCGCCTACTTCCGTGCGCTCGCGATCGGTCCGATGGGCGTCACGGCCCCGGTCGCCGCCCTGGTCGGCGCGGCCGTGCCCGTGGTCGCCGGCGTCGCGCTGGGTGAGCGGCCGGGCGCCGTCGCGTGGGTGGGTGTCGTGGTCGGGCTGACCGCGACGGCGCTCGCGTCGCGGCCCGCCGAGGAGGTCGTCGTCCACCCCGAGGGCCACGCCGAGCTGGACGTCGCTCCGCAGGGCGGGCCGGGACCTGCCGACGCCGACCTGCGACGCGGCATCGCCGCTGCGGCCGTCGCGGGGCTGCTGTTCGGGCTGTTCTTCGTGGCGCTGGACCGGGCCCCGGTCGACGGTGGCCTGTGGCCGCTGCTCGGGGCCCGTGCGGCGGGGCTGGTGCTCGTCGGCCTGCTCCTCGCCGCGCGGCGACCGGGACGACCGGACCGGCGCGCGACCGGCACCGCCCTCGCATCCGGCCTGCTCGACATGTGCGCCAACGCCCTGTTCCTGCTGGCCGTGCAACGGGGGTCGCTGGTCCTCACCGGCGTGCTGACGAGCCTGTACCCCGTCGGCGTGGTCCTGCTGGCACGCGCCGTGCTCGGCGAACGCCTCGGCCGCGTGCAGCAGGTCGGCGTCGTGTTCGCGATGGTCGCCGTGGTCCTCATCGCCCTGTGAGGCCCGCGAGTGCTGCCCGTGGCGTTGTATTCCTCGCAAGGAATGTATAGGCTCCGCCCATGACCACAGCAACGCGAGTCCTCGACGCCCTCGGAGAGGCCAACCGTCGCCTGCTGGTGGAACTGCTCCACGAGCACGGCGAGTCGACGGTCACGACCCTCGCGGACCGCTCCGGCCTGCGGCAGCCGTCGGTCTCCAAGCACCTGAAGGTGCTGTCCGAGGCCGACCTCGTGACGGCCCGACCGGAGGGGCGACGACGCCACTACGCCCTCCAGCCCGCAGGGCTCCGGGCCGCGCACGAGTGGTTCGCCGCGTTCGAGGACGTGTGGCAGCA
>CAYMGL010000039.1:0-1497 GCA_964389945.1 uncultured Actinomycetota bacterium | reverse complement strand
ACGCCGGACACCGCAGCCACCACCAGACAGGATCCCTCATGACCGACACCGTCCCAGCCGACCTGTCGAGCCTCGACGCCCGCATCGGGTCGACGCAGATCTCGCTCAGCGACGACGGCTCGTCCTACACCGCACAGCGCGTCTTCGGTGCGCCACCGGCGCGCGTCTACCGGGCCTTCACCGACCCCGAGGACCTGCGGGTCTGGTTCCCGGCGGGCGCACCGGACGGCTCGGCGATGACCGTGTGCGAGTCCGACCCGACGGCCGGCGGCACCTACCACTACGAGATGACGATCCCGGGGTTCGGCACCGTCGCGTGGCACGGCACCTACACCCGCGTCGACCCGCCGAACGGACTCGACGCCGAGGAGTGGTTCGTCATGGGTGACGGAGGTCCGGACGGGCCGCCCACGACCCAGACGTTGACGTTCGAGCCAGTGGACGGCGGGATGACGAGGATGACGATGTCGGTCAGGATGCCCGACCCCCAGGACCCCGAGGAGTTCATGGAGCAGTCCGCCGCGGGGCTCACGTCCTCCCTCAACGCCATGGACCGGCTGGTCTCCGGCTGACGGTCGACGTCAGCCGTCGACCGGCGCGGGGATGATGCGGACCCGCTCGGCGGTGCGCCGCCGGACCGTGACGGCCTCGAGGCGCACGCCGTCGAGCTCGACGCGGTCCCCGACCACCGGGATGCGGCCGAGGTGCTCGTGGAGCAACCCGTTGACGGTCGTGACCTCGTCGGAGTGCAGGTGCACGTCGAGGTCCTCGAGGTCGTGCAGCGGGAAGCCACCGGGAACGACCATCGACCCGTCGTCGTGCCGGACGACCGCGCGGACGTCGCGGTCGTGCTCGTCGTAGATCTCGCCGACCAGCTCCTCGAGCAGGTCCTCGACGGTGATGATGCCCTCGACGCCACCGTGCTCGTTGACCACGAGCGCCATCTGCTGCCGGGCGTCCTGCAGGTCGCGCAGCGCCAGGACGGCGTTCAGCGACTCCGGCAGGAGGACAGCGGGGCCGGCATGGTCGGCGACCGTCCCCGAGCGTCCGATCAGGCCGAGGACGGACACGACGTGCTCGGCGTCGTCGAGGTCGTCGGTGAACACGGGCGCACGGCTGTGCCCTGCGCGGGACAGCTCCGTGAGGGCCTCGTCGACGGTGGTCGACGCTGGCAGGGCCACGACGCGTGTCCGCGGGCGCACGATCTGCCGCAGTGTCCGGTCCGCCACCTCCAGGGCGCCGTCGATCAGCCGGCGCTGGTCGTCGGTGTACGTCGGCTGGGCGGCGACGAGGTCGCGGATCTCCTCCTCGGTGACCTCCGCGCGGCTCTGGTCCGGGTCCCCGCCCAGCAGTCGCACCGTGAGGTCCGTGGCGTGCGACAGCAGCCACACCGCCGGCGCGGTGAGGGTCGCGACGAACGAGAGGGGCCGGGCCGCGACGAGGCCCCACCGCTCGGCGCGCTGCATCGCCAGTCGCTTCGGCGCCAGCTCGCCGAAC
>CAYMGL010000038.1:0-15088 GCA_964389945.1 uncultured Actinomycetota bacterium | reverse complement strand
TCGACGTCGTGGACGGCTACCTGCTCCAGACGCAGGTCTACGACGGTGCGGGGGACCCGCGCTGGCAGTGAACGACGCCGAGCCGGTCGAGGATGCTGGTCGCGTCCTCGACCGGTGAGGACGTCCCGAGGACGCTCGGGTCGTCGACACCGAGCTCGTCGGCCAGCAGCAGGAGCCGGGCCAGGTCGAACTCCAGCCCGCGCGCCCGGGCGACGCTGATCCCCGCCGCGATGCGGCCAGCGGCCTCCTCGTCCCGGCCCAGCGCAGCCAGCGCCTCGGCCTCCGCCAACGCTCGGGCGGCAGCCAGCAGCTCGACGCCCTGCAGGTCCCGGGACGCTGCGGCGTCGATCGCCGCGAGCGCTGCGTCCGCCTCGCCCCGATCGACCAGCACCGGCGCCAGGTGGAGCGTGGCCTCGTAGACCCACACGGGACTGCCCATCTCCCGGAACTCGTCGAGGCATCCCTCCAGGAGCTGCAGTGCCTCGTCGAGCGAGCCCCGGGCGTGTGCCAGTCGGCCCCGGTGGAGGTCGGCGAACGGCGCTCCCCACTGGTGCCCGGCGACACGCAGGACACGCGCTGCGTCCTCCAGGACCTCCTCGGCGTCGTCGAGCCGGCCCTGGTTGACGCGCAGCTCGCCGGTCCCGGCCGCCGTCAACGCCGCCTCGGCGATGTTGCCGGCGCGGCGGTGCGCCTCCTCGGCGCGCCCGTACCACGACACGGCCCCGTCCCAGTCGCCGTCGTAGTAGGCGAGCACCCCGAGGTTGTTGGAGATGTGGGCCACGCCGATCAGGTCGCCCTCCTGCTCGAAGAGCTCCAGTGCGCGACGGAGACGATCGTCGCGCTCCGGGAGGTCGAGGACCATCGCAGCCCACGCGAGCACGGAGTTGGCGCGCGCCAGCGCCCGCTGCTCGCCGCACGACGCAGCCTCCTCGACCGCCAGTCTGGCTCGCTCGAGCGCCTCGGTCGGCTGCTCCTGCCGCTGGCGGACGACGGCCCCGAGCGCCCCTGCGAGCGCGCGGATCCGACGTGCGGCCTCGGAGTCGTCGTCCGCGAGCTCCCGGCGTATGACCGTCGCCTCCCGGAGGGCGACGGAGAACAGCGCCTGCCGTTCCCGCACACCGATCCGCCGGAGCCCGATCTCGGCGCGTTCGAGCACGCTCGTCGACAGCCGTGCAGCCCGCCGATACGTGTCGAGCGCCTCGTGGGGCATCCCGGCCCGGTCACGCACGTCCCCCAGCCGGAGCCAGAGCTCGCGGAGCTGTGGCCGGCCCACGTCCTCGACGTGCCTGGCGGCGGCGAGCGCGAGCTCGAGGTTCGTGACGGCTTCCTCGTTGGCGTGTGCCCGCTCGGCGAGGTCGGCCGCCCTGAGGGCATAGGGCAGCGCGCGCTCGTGCTCGCCGGCCTGTGACCAGTGCAGGGCCAGGATCCCGGCGTCGGCCGACTCGTCCGCGTCGAGCCGCTCGACGGCGGCAGCGGCCTCGCCGTGCAGCCGGGACCGCAGACGGAACCCGAGCCCGTCGTAGACGACGTCACGCACGACACCGACCCGGAACGAGATCCGCCCCTCGTCACCGACCTCGAGGAAGCGTCCGAGCTCGGTCAGCGTGGCCGCGTCGACGTCGAGCGCCTCGGCGGCGAGGACCTCGTCCAGCACCTGCCGTCGGAAGCTGACCCCCAGCACCGAGGCGTAGGACAGCACACGACGCGCCGCCGCCGGAAGGGCGTCGACCCGCGCCGTGATCGCGCCCTGGAGCGAGTCGGGTGTGCCGCTGCCCGCCGCCGCGGACAGCACGAGCTCCGTGGCGAACATCGGGTTGCCGGCGGCCCGCCGCACGACCTCGTCGACGGCGTGCGGCAGCATCGGGTCGTCGGCGGACAGCACCAGCACGAGCTCGCGCAGGTCGTCGTCCGGCAGCGGCTCGACGCGGTGCGTGGGTGGGTCGTCCGGCGGCTCGAACCCGCCGGGGTCGTCGCGCCTGACCGTGACCACGCACCACGGACGCTCGGCCGCCGCCCGCTGCAGGCCGGCCAACACCCGCGCCGAGGCCGCATCGGCCCAGTGGGCGTCCTCGACCCGTACCACGAGTCGGTCGTAGGCGGCGTCGAGGAGGTCGAGCAGCACGTCGCGTGTCCGGTCCGGCCGGTACCGGGGCAGGATCGACCGCACCTCCTCGGAGGGGTCGATGCCGACGGCGACGACGTCGCCCACGAGGGCTGCCAGGGACTCGTGCTGCGGCACCAGCCGCCGGATCGCCTCGAGCAGCGCCGCCGCCATGCGGTCCTCGTCCCCGCGTTCCACGCCGAGCAGGCGTCGCACGGGACCCCGCAGCACCCGGTAGGGGGTCGACGCGCCGTAGGGCTCGGCGTGGAGCTCGAGCACGGCCACGTCCAGGTCGCGCAGCGCCTCGTCGACGAGCCGGGTCTTGCCGACACCGGTCGCACCACGGACCACGACACCACCCCCGGCGTCCTCGAGCGCGGCCGCGACGTCGCGCCGCAGGGCCTCCCGCTCGGCGGCACGGCCCACGAACGCGACGCCGTCCTCGCGCACGCGACCTCGCGTGCCGAGCTCGTCGCCGATCTCGTCGACGGGCTGCGGCTCGGACTTGCCCTTGAACGCGAACGGGCCCTGCGGCGTCGCGGCCCACCGGCGTCGGGCGTGCTCGCGCACCGACGGGTGCGCCCAGACCGACCCCGCCGGTGCCTTGCTGCAGATCCGCGCCGCGGTGTTGACCGTGTCCCCCATCGCCGAGAAGGCGACGCGGGTCCCGGTGCCGAGCTCGGCGGCGAAGACGTGTCCCCGGTTGATCCCGACCTGGACCGGCAACGGCAGGCCCGCAGCGACGATCTCGCGACAGGCCCGCAGCATCCTGCCCTCGTCGTCCTCGCTCGTGAGCGGCACCCCCGAGCTGGCGAAGACCTTGACGCCGTCCTCCTCCGCGTCGACGGACAGCAGCGCCACGTCCTCGGCCACGAACGCGTCCTCGACGGTGTCGAGCACGGTCGCGATGCGCTCGGCGACGCCGCCCCGGCCCTCGTCCGCGAGCAACGCGTCGGTCCCGCCGAAGCGCAGGAACCCCATCGTCGCCACCCGGTGGGCCGGGTCGAAGCGCCGGTCCGCCAGCACGTCGGCGACCAGTCTGGGCAGCAGTCTGCGCGCCGTCGTGTCGTCGCGTGGCGTGGTCGACGGGGCGGTCGCGGTGAGCGGGGGCGCCTGCCGCCACGTGACCAGGTGACCGCCGACGAGGTGCGGCGTCGTCGCGCCGTCCGGGAGGTGGGCGGCCGTCTCGGCGCTGACGAGCACCTCGCCCGCGGACGCAGCACCCTCCAGCTCGAGCAGCCGCGAGACGACGGGACCCAGCAGCGCCACCTCACGGTGGTGCCGGCCGGCCAGCACGGCGTCGGCCGCACCCGTGTGCACACCTGTCGAGGCGGTGAGCTTCAGCTGTCCGAGCGCCGTCGGGACCCTGGTGGCGGTGCGGAGCGCCGATCGCAGGCGGGTCGCGGCGACCGTCGCGCGCAGGGCGTGGTCGTCGCCGTGGAAGAAGAAGAGCAGCGCGTCCCCGGCGAACTTGACCAGCTGACCGCCACAGCCCTGGGCCACGGTGACCATGGCGTCGAGGACACCGCTGAGGGTCTCGACCAGCTCCTCGGCCCCGACCCGACCGCGCGCCGAGAGGCGCTCGGTCACCGCCGTGAAGCCCGCCACGTCGGTGAACAGCCAGGTGCCGTCGAGCCCGCGGTGCAGGACGTCGGCACTCCCCGTCACCCAGTCCATCGCGAGCGGCGGGACGAAGCTGGCCAGCCGCCCCTCGGTGCTCATGGTGCGATCACCTGGCCCTGCATCGCGGCGTCGACGGGGACGTCGGTGACCGCGGCCACCTCGTCGCGCAACCTGCGGACCTCGTCGTCGGTCCGTGACGGGTCGTGGTGGAACAGCAGCACGCGACGGGCGCCGGCCGCGTCGGCGAGCCGGGCCGCGTACTCGGCCGCGGCGTGCCCCCAGTCGCCGCGGTGCTCCAGCTCCGCCCGGGTGTACTGCGCGTCGTGGATCAGCAGGTCCACGTCCCGCGTGAGGGCGAGCGCCGCCTCGTGGTAGGGGCCCAGGCCGTGGGGACCCGGTCCGAGGACGTGCGGGGCGTGGTCCGGCAGGTAGGCGATGGACCGCCGTCCGTCGCTGACCCGCAGGCCGAGCGTGGGACCACCCTTGTGCGGCACCTGTCGTGCCAGCACGTCGAACCCCTCGACCTCGAGGGTCTCGCCGTCCTCGACGGCACCGAACTGCCAGGCACCGTGCAGCTGGTCCGGCGTGATGGGGAACAGCGGCGGGGACATCAGACGCTGCAGGAGCTCCTTGGGGCCGGTGTCCGGCTGCGCGGGGAGGAGCAGGCGAACCCGTGCGTCGTCGCGATCACCGGCTGCGAAGAACGGCAGCCCCATCACGTGGTCCCAGTGGACGTGCGAGCAGATGATGCTGCCGGTGAACGGTGCTCCGTCGAGCACCGTCGACAGCACGCGCAGTCCCGTCCCCGCGTCGAGGACGAGCGACGGCTGCTCCCGGTCGTCGTGGGCGATGGCGACGCAGGACGTCTGGCCGCCCACCTCCAACTGGGTCCGCGCCGGTGACGGCATCGAACCCCGCACACCGCACAGGTGGATCCTCATGCTGACGGACCCTAGTCAGGGCCGGCCGGTCCAACCCCCGCTTTCGGCCAGCCACGCCTCGATGAGGGGCTTGCTGAGCTCGTAGCCAGCATCCGCGCCCTTCTCCACGGCGTGCCAGTCGAGCATCCCGACCCCCCGCACCACGAGCTCGAGGAGCAGGTCGACCTCGGCGTCGACCAACGCCTGCGACCGGGACCGCACCGAACCGACGATCATCGAGCGCAGGAGGACGGCACTGATCCCGGGGTAGCTGCTGCGCCGGCGTCCGAGGGTCTGTCGCAGCGCCTCCCAGCCGGAGACCGACAGTCCGAAGTTCTCCCTCGCCCGGGGTCCCGAGACCGGGGCGACGTCGACCGCGATGATCGTCCCGACACCCTCGCGTGCCGCGGCGTCGACCGGCAGGTTGTTCAGCACGCCCCCGTCGACGAGCAGGTCGTCACCGTCCGGCACCGGCGGGAAGACGCCGGGGATCGAGACGCTCGCGCGGACGGCCGGGGCCGTGGGGCCGCTGCTGTGGACCACGGACTGCGACGTGGTGAGGTTGGTCGTGACGCAGCGGAACGGGAGCCACGTGTCCTCGAAGTCCCACTCGGCGAACTGCTCGTCGATCGCGGCCGTGACGTTCTCGCCCTTGAGCAGGGCCACGACCGGCACCGTGTAGTCCATGACGTCGGCGAAGAGCCTGCTGACGACGGGCCGCATCGACGCCGCGTCGTGACCGCAGGCGATGCCGCCACCGAGCGGCGCGCCGATGGACGCGCCGATCACGATGTCGACGGGCACCTCGAGCTCGGCCAGGGCCTGCCAGACGCCGATGTGGGCGAACCCGCGGGCACCGCCACCACCGAGCACCAGCGCGACGGCGCAGCCGGCGGCGATGCGGGCCGCGCGCTCGATGCCCGCCCGGTCGCCGACGACGGCGTGCAGGATCGTGTCGACACCCAGCTCGGCTCGCCGTGCCGCGGTCCCCCGAGGCCGGTCGGTGCCCTCCTCGTGCAGCACGACCACGATCGTCGTCGTGCTCGCAGGGACGTCGGCCAGCACCCTGCGCAGGATGCGTTCCTCCTCCTCGTCCGGCGCGACGGAGGCCACGACCACGACCCGGTCCGCGACGCCGCACGCCGTCCGTGCCCACGCGGCCCGGTCCCGGCCGACCTCCAGCAGCAGCCGGTCCACACGGAGCTCCTGCTCGTGCAGGTGGGCCTGCAGCCGGGGGGCTGCCTCGTCCGCCGGCTCGCTGTCGGCGATGCCGGGCCGACGCAGGTCTGCATCGACCCGTGCCGGTGTCACGGCGTCCACCGTGCCGAAGGGCGTCAGCGCCTCGCGGACCCAGGTCGAGACGACGCGCGGGTTGGCCGTGGGTGCCGTGGTCACGACCGCCAGGGTCGAGGCGACCCCGCGTCGCGTGGCAGCGGACCTGGCCCCGAGCTCGGTCAGTCGCCGGACGACGCCGGCCAGCAGCATCGGCCGGTCGCCCAGGACCGCAACGGCACCGTCGTCACGGATCTCCACGACGACGCTGTCGCGGACGGCCACGACCGTCGCCGGCCCTGCTCCGGGGTCGGTCAGGGCGGCTGCACCGACGACCTGGCCCCGGCCCAACCGCGCGACCTCGGCCCGCCCGTCGCCGTCGTCACGATGGACGGCGAGTCGGCCGGACACGACGGCGTAGGACACACCCGCGCCGTCGCCGGCCGTGGGCAGCTCCTCCCCCGCGGCCAGTCGGTGGCGCGGGAGCTCGCGTGCGAGCGCCGCGAGCAGGTCCGGGTCGTCCAGCGGCAGCAGGTCGGCGAGCAGCTGTGCGACGGCGCCGCGGTCCACCCGGTCACGTGCCGAGCGGGCCAGCAGCTCACGCAGTCCCGGGTCGGCGTCGACGACGGCCCGGGCAGCGTCCAGCGGCAGCGACTCGATCGCCCCGGCACGCGTCACGACCACGGTCGCGGTCGGGAGCGAACCGGCCAGCAGGGCGATCTCCCCGACCAGCGAACCGGGACCGATCGTCGCGAGCCGGACGACGTCCGCACCGGACCCCGTCTCCACGTCCGCGGTCGCGCCCACGAGCCGGTGCACCCCGTCGGGTTCCTCACCCTCACGCACGAGCACGGTGCCCGCGGCGACCTCCCGTCGCTGGACGGCGGCCGCGTCGACGCGGTCGAAGAGTTCGTCTGCGATCATCCCGTGCTTCTCCATCGCGATGGGGGTGCGCGGCGCACGACCGCCGCCCGAGGACGGTCCCGCCTAGTCCACGTGGAAGTCCCCGCCGCGCTCGAGCAGCTCGCGGAACACCTGTGGTGGGTGCGCCGTCGCCCGCACCTCTGTCCTGGCTCGCACCGAGGCCGACCGCGGGAACCCCATCATCGCGCCCAGCTCGCCGAAGTACTGCCCGGCCTCGAGCACGTTCAGCGGCTCCTCCGCTCCCCCGGCGAGCTCGCGGTAGACCTCGACCTCGCCCTCGTCGATCACGTAGACGAGATCGGCGTGGTCGTTCTGCCGGAAGATCACCTCGGACGGCGCGAACACGAGCTCCGTCGACGTGGTCACGTTCGTCCCCGCGCCCTGCGCCATCTGGACGACCTGGTCCGCGACCGGGACGAGCCGCGCGTCGTGCGACGAGACGACGATGACCCGGCCGTCGTCCCGCAGCTCCCGGAGCAGCTCGATCACGGACTGTGCCTGCACGTGGTCGAGGTTCGCCGTGGGCTCGTCGGCGAGCAGCAGCACGGGGTCGGTGACGAGCCCGCGGGCGACCGCGACACGCTGCTGCTGCCCGCCGGACATCTCACTGGGTCGGTGGTCCAGCCGCTCGCCGAGGCCGACCCGTTCGAGCAGCTCGGTCGCACGGGCCATCGCGGCCGAGCGCGAGCTGGCACCGGTGACCAGCAACGGCATCGCGACGTTCTCCCGGGCCGTGAGCGAGGGCAGCAGGTTGAAGCCCTGGAACACGAAGCCGACGTCGCGGCGACGGAACTCCTCGCGGGCCTGCCGCGACAGCTCGGTGACGTCGGTGCCGCCCAGCCGGATCGCGCCCGCCGTCGGGGTCATCATGGCGCCGAGGCACGACAGCAACGTGGTCTTGCCGGACCCGGAGGGACCCAGCAGCACCGCCAGCTCACCCCTGTCCGCGGTGAACGACAGGTGGTCCAGCACGCGCAGGACGTACCCACCGGACGTGTACTCCTTGACGAGCCCCTCGACCTCGAGGCCGCCGCCCGTCGCGCCGTGCACGTCCGTGGTGTCCATCGTCGTCGAGCTCATCGTCCTGCCCCCGCGAACGCGTCGGCCGGATCGATGCGACCGACCCGTCTCACACCGAACAGGGCCACGAGCAGGCCCACGACGGCCGCGCCCACCGGCACCTGCACGTAGGCGGCGTCCGGCACTCGGACGGCGAGCGGGAACACGGGCTCCACCACCGTCGCCAGCGCAGCCGCCACGGCCGCGCCGAGGAGCGCCATCAGCACGGCCTGGATCGCCAGCCCGGTGCCGACGGACCTCGTGCTGGCACCCACCGCCTTCATCACGGCGAAGTCCCGCTGCCGCTCCAGCGCCGACAGGAACACGACGGCGCCGATGACGATGGCGGCCACGGTCCACAGCAGCACCCGGATGAGGTCGATCGACGAGATCGCGGACTCCAGCGGGCCGAGGGCGTCCTCGGCGACCTCGGTGGCCGTGAGCACGACGGCGCCGTCCAGGTCGCCGGGGTCGTCGTCGCCGACGTACGCCGACACGACCGCGTCGCTGGTGAACGCGAGCTGCTGCGCCCGCTCGAGTCCCATGAAGAGGAACGGGAGGCCGGCCAGCACCGTCGTGTCACGGCTGAGGCCGACGATCTCGTAGCGCGCCCCACCGACCCCGACCTCGTCGCCGACCGCGAGGTCGAGCGACTCGTCCACGACCACCTCGTCGTCGTTCTCCGCCGCACGACCGTCGACGACCCGCGGCGCGCCGAGCTCCCCGCGCGCGTGGCCGATCACCACGATCTCGGTGTCGCCGTCGTCGAGCAGGAGCGTCCCACGTGCCACGACCAGCGGCGCCAGCTCGGACGTCGGGGGCTCGGCCGGCAGCACCGACGCCGAGGTGAACGGGCCGGACACCCCCTCGGCGACGACCCAGTGCTCGGCACCGATCTCCGCCACGGCCCGGGTGGACTCGGTGTTCAGCTGGTTCACCAGTCCCGTCATCAGGAAGAGCAGCGTCAGGACCAGCCCGACCAACAGCGTCACGACGAGGACTCGTCGGGCACGATGCTGCAGATCGCGCAACGTCACCAGCAGCAATGGACACCCTCCCGCAGATCGTCCATGACCAGACGCGTGGGACCCTACACAGCGTCGACCCTGCCCGTGGGCCGTTCGGTCAGCCGCGCAGGGACGCGATCTCGCGGGTCGTCTCGCGCAGGCGCTCGGCGAGACCGGCCATCAGCTGCTCGATCATCCGGCTGTAGGCGAGGTGGTCCACCCGTCGCACCTCCATCAGCTGCTCGCGCGTCAGGACGTGACCGCGCACGCGGTCGATGGCGACGACCGAGGCGGAGCGGGGCGCCTGCTCCAGCAGGCCCAGCTCACCGAGGACGACCCCCGGGTAGACCTCGGCGACCCGCCGGGTCCCCGCGCCGTCGCGGACGGTCACCTCGGCCCGTCCGGACGCGAGCAGGACGATGCTGTCGCTGGTGGCCCCCTCGGCCATGATCGTCTCGCCGGGTTCGTACTCGTGCAGCTCGAACCGCGGCAGGATGCGCGACTGGGCGTACTCGCCGAGGTGGCGCGTCAGCTCGAAGTCGGCGAGCGCGACCTCCGCGCGACTGGCGTCGAGCGCGTCCGCCGCGTGGAGCACCACCTCCTCGCACATGGTGATCGCGTCCTCCACGTCGTCGACGACCCGCAGGTCGGGGATGTCGGCGACGGTGTCCGGCGGGAGGCGTCCGGCGGGGTCGGCGACCAGCATGCGCTTCGCCGCGCCGTTGAGGTCACGGGCGAGGCCGCGCAGGAGCACCGCCGTCGAGCCGTCGCTGGCCCCGGCCCGCGAGAGGTCGATGATGACCGCGTCGAGCTGATGCCAGGCGCGGTGCACCTCGCGCACCAGCCGTTCCAGCGCCGCGGCCGACAGGTCCCCCTGGAGCTCGACGACCGCCGTGCGGTCACCCAGCTGTTCGAGCAGCCGCCGGTGCTCCACCGGGCGGCGTCGTGCCATGGCGACGTCGGAGAGCCGGTAGGTGCGGCGCAGGGCGTTGACAGCGGTCGCGGACGGCCGCAGCAGGTGCAGGTCCAGGCGGTTGGAGAGCTCACGGATCGCGGCCACCCCGCGCACCGAGTTGCCCTTGGCGTCCAGCAACGGCGAGTAGGCCGCGATGGCGAGCTGGCCGGGCAGCACGCCGATCACGCCGCCCCCGACGCCGCTCTTGGCCGGCACGCCGACCTCGTACATCCACGTGCCGGAGTAGTCGTACATGCCACAGGTCGACATCACCGAGAGCGCACGCTCCACCGCCTCGGGGCCGACGATCCGGTCACCCGTCACTGGCTGCACGCCCCCGGCGGCGAGCGTCGCCGCCATCGTCGCCAGGTCGCTGGCGGTCACGAGGACCGAGCACTGTCGGAAGTAGTCCTCGACGATCCCGTCGACGTCGGCACCGATGACGTCGGCGCCCCGGAGCAGGTGCGCGATCGCCCGGTTGCGATGACCGGTCGCGGACTCCGACGCGTAGATGCCCTCGTCGAGTTCGAGATCGCGCCCGGCGAAGCGTGAGAACGCGTCCATGACGAACGGGAACCGGGTCCCGGTCAGGTCCTCGGGCAGCATGCCCGTGATCGCGATGGCCCCGGCGTTGATCATCGGGTTGCGGGGTCGCCCGCTCTCCGCGTCGAGGCTGATCGAGTTGAAGGCCTCGCCCGACGGCTCCACGTCGACGCGCTTCTCCACGGCCGCCGACCCGTGCAGGTCCACCGCGAGGCTGTACGCGAAGGCCTTGGAGACCGACTGGATCGAGAACGGGACGTCCACGTCGCCCGCGCTGTAGCGCTGGCCGTCGGAGGTCACCACGACCAACCCGAAGTGGGAGGGGTCGGCGCGGGTCAGCTCCGGGATGTAGTCGGCCAGCGCCCCGGCGTGCACGTCCGCGAAGTGGCTGTGCACGTCCTGCACGACGCGCGTCACGATGTCGGCCACCGACGTGCCCTCCCCTGCGGCGCGCCGGATCACGCCGCTGCCCGACCGCATCCTGCACGCGGCAGTTCTCCGGTCCGCGACGCCCACGTGTCGGGAGCGTGTCGCACGACGGCAGGAGGACCCCTCCGGATGCACGCCGTTCCATCCCGGTCGCCGGGGATGCGGGCCCTCCGGCACTGGTCCCCGGGCGCCCCGCCGGGCACGATCGGCGTGGTGTCGTCCCGAGGTCGGCAGATGGGCTCCCCACGCTTCGCCACACTCGCACTCGCGGTGCTGGTCGCACTGTCCGCCTGTGCTGCGGACGACCCCGGCACCACGCCGGACGCGACCGCGAGTCCCGTCGCACCGACGCCGGACGCGTCGCCCACTGCGGACGACGACCCGTCGCCCGAGCCCTCACCCGACGCGACCGCGTCGCCCGAGGACCTCGCCGGCGAGCCCTTCGACGGGCCACCGCTCAACGGGTCGCCAGCGGCCCTCGACGTGATCGGTGTCGCGGCCGACGACGTCCTCAACGTCCGCGCCGGACCCGGGACCGACGCCGCGGTCGTCACGACGCTGGACCCGCTCGCGACGGAGGTCGCGGCCACGGGTCGGGCCCGGCTCCTGCCCGGCTCCATCTGGCTGGAGGTCGAGGTCGGCGCCACCACCGGCTGGGCCAACGGCTCCTTCCTCGCGTTCCTCGGCGCGACCGACGACATCACGGCACGGATCCTCGAGGACGCCGGTGCCCGACCGTCCGCCCCGGAGCTCGAGGAGCTGGCCACCGACGTCGCGGCGCTGGTCGCGTCCGACGACCCGCCGTCGCGGGTCGTGGTCAGCGACGGCCCGTCCGTCGGTGACCTCGGCGAGGTCACGGTCGACGTCGTCGGACTCGGTGACGATGCGCAGCGGGGGTTCCGCCTGGTGGTCTTCGCCGAGCCCGACGGCGACGGCTGGAGTCTGCGGACCGTCGAGGCCACGTCGCTCTGCGGGCGCGGCACGACGGTCGACGGGCTGTGCGTCTGAACCTCGTTACACGCATGGAACTCCACAGGTGTGGACAACCTTGTGGAGTCGGGATCGCTCGCTGACGGTCAATCCACAGGCATCCTGTGGACACTGTGGACAGATGTTCGAAAATACAGTGCTGTACTTCCACAGATGTGTACAACCCTGTGGAACTGTGGACAGGGACCGGCCGCACCGGCCAAGAACTGTGGAAAACCGACGACCGCCGCCCGGTGTGGGCGGCGGTCGGTCTGGTGCCTGTGGAGATCAGAGGGCCTGCGGCTCCTCCCACAGCGCCTCGTCGAGCTCCTGCTCACGCTTCTTCTTCAGCAGGATCGACCCGATGGCGACGAGCACGAGCAGCAGCAGGATCTTCGGGAACCCGCCCCCGTCCTCGCTGGTGGTCACGTCGGTGCTGTCCTCAGCCATGGAGGTCTCCTCCGTCTGGTCGTGTGCGGTGCGCACTGCAGCAGGCTAGCCAGCGCGCGACGCCACCGACGTGGCCAGCGGCCCGAACGAGCACGCCCCGGCGCGGGGCCGGGGCGTGGCATGCCGGCGTCACGGGGACGCGTCGTGGGCCATCCAGGACTTGAACCTGGGACCTCACCGTTATCAGCGGTGCGCTCTAACCGGACTGAGCTAATGGCCCGGGACATGGCGGCATGCGACGGCGCAAGGTAGCGGAGCCTCCCGAGGGACGCCCACCCGGTCCGGGCGCTCGCGCACCGACCGGTCAGGAACCACCGAACAGGTTGTCGTCGCTGCTGCCGTCCGACGACGTGGTGGTCGGGATCTGGGTCGTGTCGTCGCGCTGCGACGACGGGGTCTCCGACGTCGGCGAGGTGCCGCCACGTGCTGCCGCGGCCGCCGCTGCGGCCCGGGCGCGTCCGCCCGTGGCGCCGTTGCCACCCGGCCGCACCGGCGCCGGACCGGCGGCCTCCAGCGTCAGACCGATGCCGCCCGTGAGGTCGAAGATGAGGTTGGCGAGGAAGGCGAGGAAGACGAGGATCCCGGTCTGGATCACCACACCGAGCAGGCCGAGGACGAGGAAGCTGTCGAACAGTGCGCCGCCGTCGACGCCGCACTCGGTGAAGCCGACGGTCGCCGCCAGCTCGCACACGGTCTCGATGAGCTCGAGGCGCTGGACGACGTACCAGACGACCGCGCCCGCGAGCAGCTGGATCCCGAGCAGCACGAGGTTGGCGACGAACCCGAACTTCAGGATCGACCACGGATCGATCCGTCGGATCGTCACTCTGGATCGTGCCACCTGCTGCCTCCTGGCCGGGGCGTCGTCGACGCGTCGTTGGATGGTACGCCGACGCGACTCAGTCCTCGTCGATGATCTCCTCGACCTGCACGTCCCCCTCGACGACCGGCTCGTCGCCGGGCGAGCCGGCTTCGGCGTCCTCCTCGACCTCGTCCTCCTCGACGACCATCGCGACGCTGACGACGCTGGCCTCCTCGTCGGTGCGCATCATGGCGACGCCCTGGGTCGAGCGGCCCGCGATGCGGACGTCCTCCAGCGGCGTGCGGATGATCGTCCCGGTGTCGGTGACGAGCATCACCTCAGCATCACGGGGGACGACCAGCCCGCCGGCGAGCTGCCCCGTCTTGGCCGTCAGCTTGTGCGTCCGGTTGCCCTGGCCGCCGCGGTTCTGCAGCGAGTACTCCTCGACCGGTGTGCGCTTGCCCAGGCCGTTCTGGCTGACGGTCAGCAGGTAGAGCGGCTCGTCGAGGTCGTCGGTGTCCGGCTGCTCGCCCTCGGCGAGCTCCGGCGGCATGGGGGCCAACGCCATCGACAGGCAGTGCGCCCCGTCACGCAGCTTCATGCCGCGCACGCCGGTCGCGTTGCGGCCCATGGCGCGGGCGTCGTTCTCGTCGAAGCGGATGGCCTGGCCGTCGGAGCTGACCATGATCACCGACTGGTCCCCGTCGGAGACCCGGACCGAGATCAGCTCGTCACCGTCGACGAGGTTGATCGCGATCAGCCGCGAGTAGGCCGAGTCGAACTCGCTGAGCAGGGTCCGCTTCACGGTGCCGTTGCGGGTCCCGAAGACCAGGTGGCGGTGTTCGCCCTCGAACGTCTCGAGTCGCAGGATCGCCGCGACCTCCTCGTCCGGCTCGAACGCGAGGCCGTTGACGTTGGCGACGTACACGCCGCGTGACGCCCGGCCGCGCTCGGGGATCTGGTAGGCCTTGATGCGGTAGCTGCGACCCTCGTTGGTGAAGAACAGCAGGATGTCCTTCACCCCGCAGGTGAAGAGCGTCTCGACGACGTCGTCGTCGCGCAGTTCGCCCGCCGCGACACCCTTGCCGCCGCGCTTCTGGGCGCGGTACTGGTCGATGGGCGTGCGCTTGAGGTACCCGCCGCTCGTCAGCGTGACGACCACGGTCTGGTCCGGGATCAGGTCCTCGACGGTCACGTCGCCGTCGAACGGCACGATCGCGGAACGCCGCGAGTCGCCGAACTCCTCGCGGACCTCCTCGAGCTCCTCACGGATGATCCCCCGCACGCGCTCGGGCGTGGCGAGGATGTCCTTCAGGTCGGCGATCGTCGCCATCAGCTCGTCGTACTCGTCCTGGATCGCCTGCGCCTCGAGCGCTGCGAGGCGGCGCAGGGGCATGTTGAGGATGGCGTTGGCCTGCTCCTCCGACAGCTCGAAGCGCTCCATCAGGCCGGTGCGTGCCACGTCCGCGGAGGCACTCCCCCGGATGAGCGCGATCACCTCCTCGATGTTGTCGAGTGCGACGAGGTAGCCCTCGAGGATGTGTGCGCGCTTCTCGGCAGCGGCGAGGCGGTGCCGAGTGCGGCGCTCGATGACCTCGACCTGGTGCGCGATGTAGTGCGTCAGGATCTGGTCGAGCGTGAGCGTCTTGGGCACGCCGTCGACCAGCGCCAGCATGTTCATGCCGAAGCTGTCCTGCAGCGGGCTGTGCTTGTAGAGCTGGTTGAGGACGATCTGGGCGTTCGCCTCGCGCTTGAGCTCGATGACGAGACGGATGCCGGTGCGGTTGGAGGACTCGTCGCGCAGGTCGTGGATGCCCGGGATGACCTTGTCCTCGACGAGGCGGGCGATCTTCTGCGCCAGCGTCGCCTTGTTGACCATGAACGGGATCTCGGTGACCACGATCCGCATGCAGTTCTTGCGGTTCGGGTCCTCCTCGATGTCGCAGATCGAGCGGATCTTCACGGTGCCGCGACCCGTGGTGTAGGCCTCGTGCGCCCCGGCCTGGCCGAGGATCTGCCCGCCGGTCGGGAAGT
>CAYMGL010000037.1:0-15156 GCA_964389945.1 uncultured Actinomycetota bacterium | reverse complement strand
CTGCACACCCTCGCCGACCGCTACCTCTTCAGCGCGCACATGGTCCAGCACCTGGTGCAGGCCTTCGTGATCGCGCCGCTGCTGCTCATGGGCATCCCCGGCTGGATGCTCGAGGTGATCACCAGCCCGCCCTGGTTGCGCCGCACGCTGCGGGCGCTCGGTGCGCCGATCATCGCCGGGATCGTGTTCAACGTGATCCTGCTCGGCATCCACTGGCCACCGGTCATGACCGCGATGGTCGACAACGAGACGTTCCACGCGGTGATGCACACGACGCTCGTGCTGTCCGCGCTGCTGATGTGGTTGCCGGTGCTGTCGACCTCCGACGCCGTGCAGCCGCGCATGCAGCCGCTGGCACGGATGGGCTACCTGTTCGGCATGACGCTGCTGCCGACCGTCCCCGCATCGTTCATGACCTTCGGCGACCCGGACGCCCCGCTCTACCCGGTCTACGGCCAGTTCCCGCGGCTGTGGGAGCTGCCCGTCGGCGAGGACATGCTGATCGCCGGCCTCATCATGAAGAGCGGCGCCGGCTTCCTGCTGTGGGGGATCATCGCCACGATGTTCTTCCGCTGGGCGGCCGACGAGGAGCGGCGCGAGGCCGCTACCCGACCGACGCTGGTCACCACCGGCGCCAACGACACCTGACCGACCCGACCGTCCCCGAGGACGAGCCATGAACACCGACTTCCGCAACCGCGTGGTCCTGCCGATCGTGCTGCCGCTGGCAGTGCTCGTCGGCATCGCCGCCGTGGTGGGCCTGCTCGCCGCGATCTTCCTGTTCAGCCCCCGCGCCGTGGGGCTGACGACCGCGGTCGTGGTCGCCGCCGGCTTCATGGTCGCGTTCTCGCTGGCCAACGCCGTCGACGAGGAGCACATGACCGTCGGCCGCCGCGCCGTGATCGGCGCCGTCGCCCTGCTGCCGTTGCTCGGCGGTGGCGCCGCGGCCCTGTGGGCCGTCAACGGCGGCGTGCCGGAGGACGAGCTGTCCGAGACGCTGCCGTTCTACTACGAGCCCGAGCTGTCGGCGCCCGAGGGGGCGCTGGTCGGTGCGAAGAACGCCGAGAGCTTCTGCGTCTTCTCCGACCCCGAGAACCAGACCGCCGACACCTGTGAGGACACGCAGGAGGTCACGTTCCCGGCCCAGCCGGAGGCCGAGTCCTTCGCCTTCATCTTCCACAACGTGCAGTCGGGCGTCCCGCACAACTTCCAGATCTTCGAGCTGGCCGACGAGGGCGGTGAGCCGGCGCCGGGCGCGCTGCTCTTCGGTGTCCAGGAGGGCTCGACCGTGATCACCGGTGAGGCCGAGGTCACGTACTCCGCCTCGCCGAACGACTACGAGGAGGGCGCGCAGTTCTACTACAACTGCGTGGTCCACCCCGTCATGGAGGGCGTGCTCACGATCGGCGCACCCGCCGGCGAGGGCGGCGAGGGCTGAGCCCGGACGGTCATGGCACGAGCCGCGCCCCACGGGCGCGGCTCGTTGCTGTCGGGGGCGTGGTGCCAGCCGTCACGGCTGGGCGTGGACGTGGGCGTTGCCCCGGTCGAACGGGACCCAGCTGTCGGCGCCCGTGTCGCCCGGTGTGGCATCGATCTCGTAGTCGTTCACCGATGGTGCCCCGGCGGAGCGCACGATCACGGCGCCACGTTCGTAGGTGTCGGTGGCGTCGCGATCGAGCACCTGGATCTCCGCACCGCTGGTGGTCGTCATCTCCGCCTTGGCGTCGGCGTCGAAGCCGCCGACACCACCAGCCGCCGAGAACGTCAAGGACGTCGGCAGGTAGACCACCGTCTCACCGAGCTCGCGGTAGTTCACGGACACGGCTCCCACGACGCCGGCGCCACCGGCGTCACCGACGAGACCGCCGATCGCGTGGGTTGGGGAGTTGCCGCGGCCGTCCTCACCCATGTACAGCGTCCCGCCGAACTCGACGTAGTCGTCGACGAGGTAGAACATCTGGGTCACACGGTCCGCGTCGTTCGGTGGCGCGGGGTTGAAGATGAAGCAGTACGCGCCCGGGCCCCAGGACGTGACGTCGACGGTCGCGGCGAACAGCCCGTTCTCCCAGGTGAAGTCGTCCGAGAAGCCGCCGACGTTGCCGGCCATGTTCGCGGCGTCGTCCCGCTCGCACGTTGCGTCACGGACCGCCCAGTAGACGTCGGTGGGGAGGTCCTCGACGTCGTAGACGGCGGTGAGGTCCAGGGTGTCCGCGTGGACGATCTCGCCGAGGCCGGGCGACGTGATCATCAGGTGCCCGTCGGCGGCAGCCGGGGCGATCACCGCCAGACACAGGGAGGCCAGCACGGTCGTGAGGAGTGTCAGTCTGAACATCAGGGTTCTCCTTGCAGCGGGAGCTGCCCGGAGTCGGGTTCGCCATTGCTCGCGGCGGCGCAGGCGACCAGGTACGCGCCACCGGTCTGAGCCCTCCAGGGCGCCGAGGGGTCTCTCTCGGACGCATTGTCAGGTCTACGCCCGATGGGTCCGGTCCAGTCAGGGCGTCAGCCTCTGGCACGGACCGGGCGCGCCGGCTACCAAGAGGTCAGACAGCGTCGAGGGCGGCTGCGACGAACAGCAGCGCGAGGTAGGTGTTGCTGTAGTGGAACAGCTGCATCGCGTGCGGGACCGTCTGGGTGCGGCGGAGCCGCAGCGCGAGGCCGATGAAGCCGAGCGTGAGGGCGATGCCCGGGACGGCGAAGACCAACCCGAAGCCGGTCACCGCGGCGTACATCAGCACGATGCTCAGCAGCAGCCAGCTGTACAGGAGGATGTGGCGCGTGGCCTCGGCCACACCGAACGTCACCGGCAGCATCGGCAGCCCCGCGGCGGCGTAGTCCTCGCGGTACTTCAGGGCCAGCGCCCAGAAGTGCGGCGGCGTCCACCAGAAGATCAGCGCGAAGAGCAGCCACGGCTCGGGCGCGGTCAGCGACCCCCCGGTCACCGCGGCCCAGCCGGTCAGCACGGGCACGCACCCGGCGGCGCCCCCGATGACCACGGCCTGGGAGGTCGAGCGCTTCAGCCACATCGTGTAGACGAAGACGTAGAACAGGATCGCCGACGTCGCGAGCAGCGCGGCCACGACGTTGACGAAGACCGTCAGCCAGGTGAAGCCGGCGACGCCGAGCACGACGCCGAACACCACGGCCCGCGCCGGGTCGACCTCGTCGGCCGCGGTGGGTCGCTTCGACGTGCGCGACATCGCGGCGTCCACGTCCCGGTCGAACCAGTTGTTGATCGCGTTGGCCGACCCCGCGCACAGGGCGCCGCCCCAGAGCGTGTGGAGCACCAGCGCCGTCCCCGGCCAGCCCTCGGCCGCGACGACCATCGACGGGACCGTCGTGATGAGCAGCAGCTCGATGATGCGTGGCTTGGTGACCATGAGCCAGCGACGGGCGGTCGCGAGCGCGCCACCGGTGCCCTCGTACCGGCCCGTCGCGTGCATCGGGCCGACCGCGGGTGCGGTCGCGTCCGACTCCGGCGGGGTGGCGCTCACGCGCGTCGCGCTTCGCGCCACATGCGCCAGGCGAGGCCGAGCAGGACGAAGGCGCAGCCGAACGCGGCGACGTAGAGCACGGCGTGCACCGCGACGAAGCCGGTGGTCCGCGGCTCCGGGTCCTGCACGAGGTTGACGAGGCGGGTGACCCACAGCCACAGCTGGAAGCCCCCGAGCACAGCGAGCACCAGGCCGCGACGCCGGTGCGTCCGCGCCGGTGTGACGACGTCGTCCGACGCGGTCGGACGGGTGTCGAGGGGCGTGGTCACGAGGGCCTCGGCGGCAGGTCGGGGGCGGGCCGGCGCGGCTCGAGACGCCACTGCACGGCACGTTCGGGAGGGTACGGCGAGGGCCTGGGGACCGTCGACCGGTGGCCGAGGCGCGCGCACGGGTGGAGACGGCCCAGCACGTACCCTCCGGGCCATGGACACGACCTCCCTCCGCCGGTGGTCGCTGGCTGCGCTGGCGACCAACATCATGATCGTCGTGACCGGTGGCACCGTCCGTGTGACCGGCTCGGGTCTGGGCTGCTCGGAGTGGCCGTCGTGCGAGCAGGGCTCCGTCACGCCGCCGCCCGGCGGGGAGGCCGGCTGGCACGTCTACGTCGAGTTCGGCAACCGGCTGCTCTCGTTCGTCGTGCTGGCCGCCGTCGTCGGGGCCTACCTCGCTGCGCGCCGGGAGTTCGCCGAGGGACACCGGCTGCGTCGCCTCGCGGCCTGGCTGGTCGGTGGCGTCCTCGCGCAGGCCGTGCTGGGGGGCATCACCGTCCGGCTGGACCTGCACTGGGCGACCGTGATGGCGCACTTCCTCCTCTCCATGGTGCTCGTCGCCGGTGCGACGGTGCTGCACCACCGCGTCCGCACGGGTGACGTCGCAGCCGAGGCACCCGACACGCCGTCGACGGTGCCGGTCGCGCGGCTCGTGCCGTGGCTGGGCGCCGTGGTCCTCGTCCTCGGCACGGTGGTCACGGCGACGGGGCCGCACGCCGGTGACCCCGGCACGGGCCGGCTCGGGCTCGCGATCCAGGAGGTCACCCGCCTCCACTCCACGGCGGTCTGGCTGACCGTGGCGGCGACGGTCCTCGTCCTCGTGCGTGCACGGCGCGCCGGGGCGGCGCGCCTCGCGTCGGCGGCGAGCCTGCTGCTGGCCGTCGAGGTGGTGCAGGGCGGGGTCGGCTACTGGCAGTACTTCACGGGTGTCCCGGCCGAGCTCGTCCTGCTCCACATGCTGCTCGCGACCCTGTTCTGGGTCGCCGCGGTCCGGGTCGGCCTGCTCGCCGGTGACCGGTCCCGCAGCCCGCTCCCGGTCCCGTGACCGCCACGTTCCCCGACGAGGCGTGGCCCGACGAGCCGCGGTACGCCCCGGGGCGACGCCGCGCCCACGGCGAGGGCCCGGTCCGACTGGTCGTGCTGGGCGACTCGTTCTCGTTCACCGACGAGGACGGCCCCCAGCTGCCTGACGCGCCCCAGCTGTGGCCCAACGTCACCGCCCGGCTCGTCGCCGAGGAGCTCGAGGCGCCGGTCCAGGTACGCGTCCTCGCGCGCCCGGCACGGACGGTCCGCGAGGCCCTCGACCTGGTCCGCAAGGACCGCCACGTCCAGTTCGAGGTGCTGGCGCAGGCACACGCCGTGGTGCTGGCGCTCGGCTCCTACGACCACGCGCCGATGGGCGTGCCGACGCCGGTCGAGGCGCTCGTCCCGTTCCTGCGGCCGCCGCGCCTGCGCCGGGGCGTCCGGCAGGCACTGCACCGCCTGTACCCGGCCGTCGTCCGCGTCACGGGGGGCAGGTTCGTGCGGACACCACCCGCCGAGTTCACCCGCGCCCACGACGCGCTGCTGACGCACCTGCGAGGTGTGGCCCACGGGGCCGCCGGTGTCGCGCTGGGCCCCAGCAGCCACCGGTCCTCGTACTACGGCGACGACCACGTGCGTTTCGCGGACCGCGCTGCGGCCCAGCTGGACCAGGCCGCGGCACAGGGCTTCGTGCCGGTCCCGGCCTGGCCGCTGGTCGAGCCGCACGCCGCGGACCTGAACGTCGACGGGATCCACTGGCCGAAGGCGGCACACGCGGCCGTCGGTGCGGCCGTGGCCGACGCCCTCACCCCGCAGCTGCGGGGCGCCGCGGACCGCCCACCACGTCCCGGCCGTGACGAGTAGCCCCTGACGCGGACGACCCCGCCGGAGCGGGGTCGTGGTCAGGACGTCAGGTGCGGTGCAGCGGCGGGTCGGCCTGCTGTCGGCTGCGACAGCTCGAGCAGCGCTGGCTGCGTGCGGCCTCGGTGCCGCGCTGGGCGGCCACGGAGCGGCCGCAGGGGCAGCGGAAGCGCGTCGTCTCGATGCGGCCGCGTCGTGCGGCGGTTCGTGCGGCGGAGGGGCTCACTGCATGCTCCCGTCCCGGTGCGTCGGCGTCTGCGCCGGGCGGCCACCACGTTCGGTGTGGTGACGAAGAGGTGTCACGCTGTTGAACGAAGCATGCCTGATCGGGTGACGCGGGACGGGGAGGTTGCGCGTCGGGAGCACGACCGGTGCCGGTCGGACGGTGCCTGGCGCGGGTCAGCCCTCGGCGACGTCGACGAGCGGCACGGCGCTGCCGAGGTAGTCCTCCAGCGCCTTGCTGGCAGCCGTCGGCGCGTGCGCTCGCAGGGCGTAGCGGCTGTCGCGGCCCTCGCCACGGATGACGACCAGTCCGGCCTGGCGCAGGATCGAGAGGTGGTGGTGGGCAGTGGTCTTGGCCAGGTCGAGCTCGTCCATCGCGTCGGCGAGCGTGATGGGGCCGCCACCCATGCGTCGCAGCAGCCGCAGCCGGCCCTCGTCCCCGAGTGCCTTGGTGAGCTTGACCAGCGCCGGCGGCGGTGCGGCCGAGGGCAGCGCGAGGTGCTCGTCGGCCACGGGCGAGGTGAGGACCTCGGTGTCGTCGATGCGGTTGATGATCAACCACGGCCGGAACCAGTAGGACGGGAGCAGCAGCACGCGGTCCACCGGCAGCTCGTCGCTGAGCTCGTAGCCGTTGGTGGCCTCCACGACCAGCTCGCCCGGGTGGCGACCGGCGGACAGCTGCTGCCGGCGTGCGACGACCTCGCGCTGCATCGGGCCGATGGCCTCGGCGAGCATCTCGGCGCCGACGGTGCGCTGGATCGCCGTGAGGGTCCCGTGCAGTGCTTCGACGAGCGCGGCCGGCTCGGCCGACAGCAGGGGATCGAGCATCGACGACAGCTTGTCGTTGCCGTCGAGCGCCGCGACCCAGTCCCGGACGTCGTCGGCGTCCGCGTCGCCGGCGAGGTAGCGGTCCAGCATCGCCAGCTGGTCGTCCGTCGCGGGCTCGTCGTCCAGCTCTGCGCGCCACCGCTCCGGGGCGCGGTCGCCGAAGTCGCCCAGCGGTTGCTCGAACAGGATCCGCCAGACCTCGAGCGGGCGTTCCTCGAGCATGGCGAGCAGGTCCTCCGCCGTGCCGGGCTCCTCGAGCCGGGCCACCAGTGAGGTGAGGTGCAGCCAGAACTCCTCGGGCTGTGCCAGCAGGTGGTCGCGGACGTCGTCGTCGAGACGACCCGCGAGCTCGGCGAGGCGGTCGTCCCCCACGTCGAACCCGTCGCACGGGTTGCGCGTCAGCGCGGCGGCGCTGCGCACGAGCTCGGCGCCGGTCGAGGCCCACAGCTCGATCGTGGGCGGCGTGGTCCGCCGGCCGGGGCGGAGGTCGACGACCTGCAAGGAGGCCTCCTCTGGGCGGTTCGTTCGATCACGGTACCACGGACATCGTTCTATGCACCCTGAACGCTTCGAAAAGACCTGTACGAACGTGCCTAGATCGATCGTCCCCAATCCGCTTGCCATGGTTCGACGAATACCGTACGATACTTCCCGTACCAACCGCCCGAAACCTTTCGAACGGTCCGCCTCATCGGAGACGAGATGCACACCTGGTTCGCCCAACCGATTGCTGAGGGGCGCATGGCTGCTGACCGGCACCGTGCGACGCTCCACCGCCTGCGTGTCGCGCAGGGTCGTGACCTCAGCTCCCGGATGACGACCGCCCTGGTCGTGGCCGCCGACGACGCTGCAGCACGGTTGCAGCGCCGGCGCGCCACGGCCATGGCCGTGCTCAACCCAGCTGCCTGACCCACCGACCTCCCCGGCGCCGCTGCGATCTCCCCAAGCTCGACGCGCCCGGGGTCCGAGGCCCGTCCACCCTCCCGGACGGGCCTCGTCGCATGTCGGCTCAGGCCAGCTCGTCGGCGAGTTCGGCGAAGAGATGGACCTCCGCGAGGATCGCGCGGCGGAAGTCCTCGACGTGCAGCGACTCGTCGTCGCCGTGGGCGTTGGTCGCGGGGTCCTCGATGCCCACCAGCAGGCAGGGCGCCCCACCGAAGGCGTCGCTGAACGGTTGCACGAACGGGATCGACATCCCGCAGCCGAGGATCGCCGGCTCGTGGCCGTAGCCGAGCGCCATCGCTCGAGCGGCCGCCGTGAACGCCGGTCCGTCCGGCTCCGCCGTCCAGGCTGCGTTGTGGTGGCCGCGGGTCACCTCCACCCGGGCGCCGAACGGCGCATGGGCCTCGAGGTGGGCGGTCAGCGCGTCCAGCGACCGCACCGGGTCCATGCCCGGCGCGAAGCGGCAGGACAGCTTCGTGGTCACCTCGGCGAGCAGCGTGTTGCTCGCGGCGGTCGTGCTCGGCACGTCCATGCCGATCGGCGTGATCGTCGGGCGGTACCAGACGCGCTCCCAGTGCGGGGTGTCGGGGTCGCCGACGTACTGCACGCCGTCCAGCATCCGAGCGGCGTCACGGATCATGTCGGCGCCGTCCCCCAGGGCCACGATGCGTTCGCGCTCGGTGGCGGTCGGCTCCCGCAGGCCGGCGTCGAAGCCCTCGACGGCCACGTCCCCGCGCTCGTCGTGGAGGGTCGCGAGCAGCCGGGCGGTCGCCGTGAGCGCGTCCGGGACCGGGCCGCCGTACATGCCTGAGTGCACCGGCTGCTCGAGCGTGCGCACCGTCACCGAGACCTCACCCATGCCACGCAGCGCCACCGTGAGGCTGGGCCACCCGACCTGCCAGTTCGTGAGGTCGGTCAGCACGATCACGTCGGCGCGCAACTCGTCGCCGTGCGCCGTGAGGAAGTCGAACAGGTGGGGGGAGCCGATCTCCTCCTCGCCCTCGATGACCACCTTGACGTTGCACGGCAGTGCTCCCCGCGTCGCCAGCCATGCCTCGACGGCCGCGACGTGGGCGAGCACACCGGCCTTGTCGTCGGCGGCGCCGCGGGCGTACAGCCGACCGTCCCGCATCGTGGGTTCGAACGGCGGCGACGTCCAGCCCTCGGGCGTGCCGACGGGCTGCACGTCGTGGTGCGCGTAGAGCAGGACCGTCGGGGCGTCGTCCCCGGCGCCCAGCCACTCCGCGAGCACGTAGGGCGGGGCGTCGCCCACCTCGGCCAGGCGCACGTTGTCCAGGCCAGCCTCGCGCAGCAGCTCTGCCGTCATGCGGGCACTGGCCCGTGGCGCTCCGGGGTCGTGGCCGGCGGCCGAGACCGAGGGGATGCGCACGAGCGCCCGGAGCCGGTCGAGGACGCTGTCGAAGCGGTCCTCGACCGCCGCCAGGACGTCGGAGCGGTCGGTCGTCGTCATGCGGCAGGTCCGGGCTCGGGGGCGACGAGTCTGCCCGACCCGATCGCCGGCGACACAGGGTGAGCTCCGCACGGGAGGTGCTGTGGCCCCACCGCCACCAGAGAAGGGGTGGTGAACCCCCTCCTGGTCCACCACCCCGTCCCGGGTGGCGCCCGAACGCATCGGGCGACGGTGCAGGTCTTCGCCGCGCCACCGGGGACTCCCTCCCCGCTCGCGGGATCCGGTCGGTCGCTGCACCGTCCGAGCGTGCAGCGCACATGGTGCGCGGGTCGGTTGTGGAAGGATCGGGTGACTTGTCCACAGATCTGTCCGGTTTGTCCACAATCCGGGCGGTGGTGGGTGAGGCACGGGCCTGCGTCCTGGCGGTGGGTCGTCGCGCGGCGTGTGGAGCGAATGACTGGCGCAGGGGCCACAGTCTCCACATCGTCCGCAGGCTGCCGATCTCCGCACTTCCGACTAGTCACGCGCAGGTGGACGTCGCGCTCGACGGTCGTTCGACCGTCCCTGTGGAAAAGCTGTGGATGCACTGTGCGTGCAGTCCATGGTCGGTGGGCTGGGGGATGACCACGGGGACCGTCTATCCTCCGACCGGCCCGGCCGTGACCGGGTCCCGGCGAGACCCGCCGGCGACGTGACGACGACGAGTGGAGGCACCAGTGGCGGACGCTGCGACGACCTGGGAGCGGCTGAAGGGCATGCTGGAGAGCGGTGACCTCGGCGACCTCCCGTCGCTGTACGACCAGGACGCCCTGTACCTCGAGCCGTACAACCCGCCGCACCGGGGGAACCTCCTCATCCAGGCCTACCTCAAGGACTACCTGTCGGGGAAGGACAACGTGGCGATCGAGACCAAGCGCCTCGTCGTCGCCGAGGACGGCACCGAGTTCGCGGTCGAGTGGACGCTGTCGTACGACGCGGCCGGGCGCCGCTGGAGCGAGCTGCCCCGCGGCACCTTCTTCGGCTTCGACCCCGAGAGCGAGCTCATCACCTACCAGCGCGAGTACGCCTAGCCGAGGGAGTCGCCGACCGCGGGTCGTCGTTCGCTTCGTCGTCGACCACCGTTCCTTCCTCCTCTCGCGTGGGGCAGGTCGCGGGTCGGCTGGGTCGGCGGTGGGGCGTGTCCACAGGCGTGATCGCCTCGGTCGGGGTGTGAGGTCGGTGGTGGGGTAGGACGGTGCGCGTCTGGGGAGGCGTGCATGGAGGGGGCGGTCGCGGTCGCGGTGGACGTCGGGGGTGCCATCGCGTCCTCGGTGCTGCGCGTGCTCGAGGGGGCGCTCGGGTGGCAGGTGGTCGCCGTCGACGACCAGGTCCTGCCGCCGCGGTGCGTACTGGTCGACGTGGATCGGGCGGCGGCACACGTCGGGGGCCCGGTGCCGGTCGTGCTGCTCGTCGATCGCGACGACGACCCGGTGGAGGTCGGACGGCTCGCCCGACACGTGGCGCAGGTGCTCGACGGCATCCCCGATGCGGCGACGGTGTCGCGGGTCGTCGCTGCGTCGACGGTCGTCCCGCACGGTCGCGCGCCCTGGGCCACGGTCCGCGCGGCCGCCGGTGGCGTCGGGGCGACCACGGTCGCGACCGCACTCGCGGCACTGCGTGCGTGGGAGCACGGGCCGACCCTGGCCGCCGTCTCCGGCCCGACCCACCAGGCCACGACGCCGCGACTCGCCGCCGCCGACCTCGCCAGCCCTGCCGCCTGGGCGGCAGCCGTCCCGGTCACGGCCGTCGAGGGCTGCCGCGTGGTGGGCCTGCGCGCGGGTGACCTGCCCGCCGACGCCGGACCGGTGCCGCTGGTCCACGACGCTGGTGTCGCCGACCATCCCGCCGACGTGCTCGTGGCCAGACCCGACCTGGCCGGTCTGACGGCCGCCGCCACAGCCACCGGCGCCGTGGTGCTCGTCGGACGCGGCGCGGTGCCGCCGTCGCGCTTCCGCAGCGAGGCAGCCGGGCTCGTCGTCGAGGTGCCGTGGTCGGCACGGGTCGCGGCCGCAGCAGCCGCCGGGCGCCTCCCGGCGGACGTCCCCGGCTCGTGGCTGCGTCCACTGGTCGCGGTCGTCGCCACCCTTGCTGCCCGCGCGGCGGCGGCGTGAGCGGCGTCGACAGCGGGCTGCGGGCGGCGGTCGAGCGGCGCCTCCTGGACGACGCGGACGTCCGGACCGGCGGTCTCGGCGATCGCGCGGCCGTGCGGCGCGCCGTCGCTCGCGCCCTGGCTGCTGAGGGCGTCGTCGCACCGCCCGCGCGCTGGGCTGCGCTCGTGCGCGACCTCGTCGACGAGGTCGCCGGCCTCGGGCCACTGGAGGCGCTGCTGCGAGACCCGACCGTCACCGATGTCTGCTGCAACGGACCCGCCGAGGTCTGGGTCGAGCGCGCCGGACGGCTGGAACGCACGCCGGTCCGCTTCGGCAGCGACGACCACCTCCGGGCGGTCCTCGACCGCGCCCTGGCACCGCTCGACGTCCGCCTGGACCGCACGCAGCCCTGGGCCGATGCGGTCCTGCCGGGAGGTGTCCGCCTGCACGCCCTGCTGCCACCGCTGGTCGACCACACCACGGTGACCCTGCGTCGCGTCCCCGCCACCGTCCCGAGCTGGGACGACCTGGTGGCGTGGGGCACGCTCGACGAGCGGGCGGTCCAGGTCCTGCGCACGGTCGTGCGCGAGCGGCGCAACGTCGTGGTGTGCGGCCCGGCCGGCGTCGGCAAGACCACGCTGCTGGCCCGGCTGCTGGCGGAGGTCGGTGACGATCGGGTCCTGGTCGTGCAGGACGCCCCCGAGCTCGACCACCCGGCTCCCCACACCGTGCACCTGCACGAGCGCTCCGCGACCGCTGACGGCGTCGGTGGGGTCGACGTGCGCACGCTCGTGCGCAACGCGCTGCGCATGCGCCCCGACCGGCTCGTGATCGGCGAGGTCCGTGGAGGGGAGGCAGCCGACCTCCTCGCCGCCATGAACACCGGGCACCACGGGTCCGCGACGACGGTGCACGCCAACGGCGCCGCCGACGCCGTCACGCGGCTCGCCGGCATGGCGCTGCAGGCGGGGCTGCCCGCCGCCGCCGTGACGGCACAGGTGGCCACCGCCGTCGACGTCGTCGTCGCGCTCGACCGGCGGGGCGGTCATCGGCGTCTGGTCGAGGTCCTCGGTGCGGCGGGAGGACCGACGCCGTCGGTGCTGTGGCCGTGACCCCGACGCAGCTGGCGCTGCAGCGGGCGGAGGCAGGTCTGCCCCTGGAGACGTCGTCGCTGACCGGCCACGCACGGCGCGCCCTCGCCCTGGCAGGTGAGCTGGGTGCGCCGCGCGGCCCCGTGCTCGCCGCGCTGGCTGCCGTCGAGGAGGCCGAGACGGTGCACCGCCGCGAGCTCGAGCTGGCGCTGGCCGGGCCGACAGCGGTCGCCCGGGGACTCGTCCTGGCACCGCCCGTCATCGGTCCGCTGACGGCGTTGCTCGTGACCGACGCCCCCCTCGCCGTGTGGGGGACGGGCGCGGGTCGGGTCGTCGCGCTGCTGGCGGCCGTCCTCTGGCTGGCCGGCTGGGGCAGCGTCCGGCTGCTCGTCCGGCGGGCCTCGTCCGACCCCGGACGTGCTGACGGGTCCCGCCACGAGGTCCTGGAGCTGCTCGCGATCGCCGTGGCGGCCGGCAGCAGCCTGCCAGCCGCGGTCCGACGCGTCGGTCGACTGGCCCCTGCCGCCGACGCAGGTCACCTGGCCCTGTGGCTCCAGCTGGGCGCCGGCCAGACGCCGCCGCCCGGCTGGCAGGCGATGGCGCCCACGCTGGCCGCGGCCCACCGCGACGGCGCCCCGCTGGTGCCACTGCTGCGCAGCCTGGCCGCCGCCGCCCGGCGGTCGCAGCACCACGCGGCCCTCGAACGGGTCGCCCGGCTCGAGGCACGGCTCACCGTGCCGACGACGCTGCTCCTGCTGCCCGCCGCCGGCCTCGTGGTGGCGGCACCGCTGGTCCACGGCCTGGTCTCGACGCTGGCCTGACCGGGTTGTCCACACCTGCGAGGGGCTGGATCGCGCCGCGACCCCCGGGCGGCCGTAGACCCGGGGCACACACACAAGGAGCTGCCCGTGGACAACCGACCGCAAGCCCGCCCTGACCACGACCCGGGGGAGGACGGGTCGCTCGTCTCCGAGTACGGCCTCCTGGCGGTCCTGGGCGCGACGATCACCGGCGTCGCGATCAGCTGGGCGCAGGGCGGTGCCATCGCCACCCTCCTCGACGCCGTGCTCCGGCAGGTCCGATCCCTGGCCGGTCTGTGAGGTCGCAGGGCGGGGCCGTGGCGCTCGAGGCCGTGCTGCTGCTGCCGCTGGTGGTGCTGCTCGTCGCGGCCGTGCTCGGCACGTCCACCGTCGTGGTCGAGCACCTCGCCGTGGCCCGGGCAGCCCGGGCCGCGGCGCGCACCGTCGCGCTGACCGGCGAGCCGGGCGCGGCCGCGCGGGTCGCGCAGGGGGTGCGGCCCGGCGCGGTCACCACGGTGCGGCTCCGCGGCGGTGTCGTGCACGTGGACGTCGCGGTGCGCGGCGGCATCGCGGGTGTCCCCTACACGGCCGAGGCCACCGCCGTCGCACCGCTCGAGCCGGTCACGGTGGCGGGGTGACCGCCACGGTCCTGGGGAGTGCCGTCGTGGCCGCGGTCGTCGTCGCCACGGTCGTGGCAGCCGCGGGCGGCGTGCTCGTCGCCGAGGTGCGGGCCCAGGACGCGGCCGACGCGGCCGCGCTGGCTGCCGTGCACGCCCCGGCGTCGCCGCACGCCGCGGCGGCCGTGGCTGCGGCCGCAGGAGGAGCCGAGGTGGTGCGCTGCGGCTGTTCGGGTGCGACCGTGCACGTCACCGTGCGTGCGCCCGTCCCGGGCGCCGCGGCGCGCCTGGCCGGGATCAGCCATCGGCGTGCGACGGCGGCGGCCCGGCTGGTCCGGCCCGGCGGCGGGTGACGGTGGCGCACCTCGGGGACACCCTCGCCCTCGCTGCCCGGACGCACTGGGACGTACGCTCGCCGCACGAGCGGCGTGGCCGGCGCGTCCGGTGCACGCGCCCGCTCGTTGGGACCGGCGAGACGCGACACCGCCACAGGGGGTGCACGATGGCAACGGGGGACGCGGACCTCGCCTTCGACATCGAGCCGTCGACCCGTCGCTCGACCCCGTCCGGGTTCCTGCTCGACGCGGTGCGGCGCCGCGACGCGGGTCGCCAGACGATGTCGGTGCTGACGACCCTGCTGTTCGTCGCCGGGGCGTCGCTGTTCGCGTGGCCGGCGCTGACCGACGTCTACACCAACCAGGTCGTGCAGCAACAGCTGGCCGAGGACTTCCAGCAGTTCGAGCTGGCCGTCGGGACCTTCGACGAGTACGAGGCGGCGGTCAGCGGCCAGGACGGCGTGGCGCTCACCAAGATCGCCATCCCTGCGATCGGCGTCGAGACGCTGGTCGTGGAGGGCACCACCCCGAGTGCGCTCCGGGCCGGCGCCGGGCACTACGTCGAGACGCCACTGCCCGGCGAGGCGGGCAACGTCGCGATCGCCGGCCACCGGACGACCTACGGACGGCCCTTCAACCGCCTCGACGAGCTCGACGTCGGCGACACCATCTGGCTGGCGACGCCCGTGGGCGACCACCAGTACCGGGTCGTCAGCGACCCCGCGTCACCGGACTGTCGCCCGACACGGACCGACGAGCGGCCCGATGCGGCGGCCTGCATCACCAACCCCAGCGACTGGTCGGTCGTGACCACGCCCGAGGGCAGCGAGGCCGGCATCCTCACCCTCACGACCTGTCATCCGAAGGGCTCGGCCGCCGAACGGCTCATCATCCGGGCCGAGCTCGTCGAGTCGTTCCCCGAGGGGACGTACGACGCCCAGCGCGCCTGAGAGCCTGCCGCTCGGTGGCGTGCGGCACCCCGTGCGGTCAGGCCCTAGCCTCCGTGCCCACGCCAGAGGGGACAGACCACCGTGCCGTTCGAGCTCTCCGACCTCGATCCGAGGACCCGTGCGAGCATCGACGCGTACGACGACGTCGCCGCCGACTACCAGCTGCAGCTGCGGACGCACCGACCGC
>CAYMGL010000036.1:10786-15437 GCA_964389945.1 uncultured Actinomycetota bacterium | reverse complement strand
CGCAAGCTGCCCTACGACGGCGGCGCGTTCGTCAAGGGCCAGCTCGCCGAGATCGACGACCTCGCCGCCTCGCTCGACGACGACCGCTTCGGTGGCTTCGGCCCGGCGCTGGCGAAGGCCAACGAGGCGCTCCGCGAGGCGACCGACTGGATCTTCGCCAACCGCGAGGACTTCCAGGCCGCCTTCGGCGGTGCGACGCCGTACCTGCGGATGTTCGCCACGGTGATGGCGGGCAAGCTCTACGCCCAGGGGCTGCAGTCGGCTGCCGCGGCGGACGACGTCGAGGGCCTGGACGAGCGCTTCGCGATCGGCCGGTTCTACGCCGACAACATCCTGCCGACGGTGCACGGCCTCCTCGGTCCGGCCACGGCCGGCAGCGAGTCGCTCTTCGCGCTCGACGACGACCAGCTGTTCAGCAGCTGACCCAGCAGCGTCGTCTCAGGCCCAGCCGGCGACCCTGTCGCCGGCTGCGGCGTCACGGTCGAGGTCGCGCAGCACCAGGGTCGTGCGTCCGGTGACCAGCGGACGCGCGGCCACCTCGGCGACGCCGTCCCCCGAGAACGTCGAGAGGTCCACACCGAGGGTCCCGCGCTCGTCGACCAGTGACGCGACCAGCTCGGCGTGGGTCCGGCGGACGCCGTCGCGCTCCAGCGCGGGCACGTCGGGCCCCGCCCCGGGCGGTGGCGGCGCGTCGGGGAACGCCTGGACCTCCTCGGCCCAGACGAGCTCGCCGCTCCGGCCGGTCACGCCGCCGTCGACGGCGTCGCCGACCACGTACACCTCCGGCGCGACGGGTCGCGGCCGCGAGGCGTGGACGACCGCGCCCGCC
Organism: uncultured Actinomycetota bacterium; assembly: GCA_964389945.1. GTDB lineage: Bacteria > Actinomycetota > Nitriliruptoria > Nitriliruptorales > Nitriliruptoraceae > JBFGFG01. The sequence goes on along the minus strand of CAYMGL010000036.1, from coordinate 14,608 downwards.
ACGTCGGTCGGGTCACCGACGACGACGGTGCCCCCGACCCACCAGACTGCGGCGCACACCGCCGCGAGCGTCCAGCCCGGGGGGACGTCGACGGCGATGCGTGTCCCGGGACCGGCGTCGAGGTCCATCGCGAGCAGGTGCGCGCCCTTGGCGGCCCACTGTGCGAGCGTGACGTAGCCCTGCTCGGCGCGGCCGTCCGGCGAGAGGACCGTGACGGCAGGGCGTTGGCCCCGCTCGCGGGCGCACGACGCGAGCCCGGCCGCGAGGTCGGACGGCGGGGCTGGGGGATGGGCTGGTTGCAGCTGCACGGGTGGGTCGGTCCAGGGTCGTCGCTGTCGGGGCCGTGTGCAGGATGCCGGGTCGTCGCTGGTACCGTCCACCGGACGTCCCGGTGCTCCCGATCCCTCCGGACCGAGTCTTTCGTGTCGCCCCCTCGGGAACCTCCCTTCCGCTCCGTGCGGCTCCGCGACCGACCGCGCCTGCGGTTGGCACAGCGCGGGCTGGTCGGCGTGCTCGTCGTGCTCCTGCTCGTCGTCGTGGTGGGCGCGGTCACGACCTGGATCGTCGCGAACGGTCGGATCGAGGGCACGTCGGTCGTCGCGCTGGACCCGGAGCCCGACGACGACGTGCGCAACGTCGTCGTCGGCCTCGCGGCGAGCCGCTCCGCCCCGGTGGACGGTGTGTTCGTGCTGCAGCTCGGCGCCGGTCGCTCGGACCCGGCCGTCCTGGTGCTGCCCTCGGCGCTCGAGGTGGACGTCGCCGACGTGGGTGTCCTCACGCTCGCGCAGGCAAGTGAGCGCGGCGGCATGGCCGCCGTCGTGGAGGAGGTCGCGGACTACACCGACCTCGACATCCACCACTACGTCCGCATCGACCGCGACGCCCTGGCCGCGGCGATCGACGGGAACGGGGGGATCGAGGACTGCCCCACGCCGGACGCGCCTGCCTGCCCCAACGTGCTGGGCAGCGAGGTCGCTGCTGCACTGGAGCCGCCGGAGGGGGCCGTCTCGGGCGCGGATCGCGTCCGCGCGCTCGCCGAGGCCGGTCGACTGGTGGGGCAGGAGGTGGCCCGGCCCAGGACCGTGCTCGACCCGCGGCGCGCGCTGCACTGGGCCGACGCGTGGAACGAGGTCCTGCGCACCGACGTCGAGCCGCGCCCGGGCGGCGCCCGCGACATGGCCCGCGCCCTGGCGGGGTTCGACCCGGACCGCCTCGAGGTCCGGGTGCTGCCCGGCCTGATCGACGACGGGCGGGTCTCGGTCACGCCGGAGGAGGCGGCCGTGCTGCTCACGGCCTTCCAGGACGTGACGGCGCTCCCCGACGACATCGGCCTCGACGCGCCGCGCGAGCTCGTGCCGGGCGACGTCACCGTCCAGGTGCTCAACGGGGTCGGTGAGGCCGGGGTCGCCGGTGAGATGGCCACGTTCCTCGAGGATCGCGGGTTCACTGTCGTCGACGTGGACAACGCGCCACGCTTCGACCAACGCGCCCCGACGACCGTCGGCTACAGCGGTGAGGAGGACCGACTCTTGGCTGAACTCGTCGCGTCGTTCCTCCCGGGTGCCGAGCTGCGGGAGCTGATCAACCCGCCGCCGGACGAGGTGCAGGTGGTCGTCACCGTCGGCGTGAACGGGACGGGCTGATGCAGCTGACGGGTGGCTGGGGACCGGTGGCGACCGGTGGCGGCGGACGGCGGTGGCCATGGCGGCTCGCCGCCGCGGCGCTCGCCTGCGCCGTCACGGCTGCGGCCGCACTGGCGTCGGTGGGCACCCGGGCCGTCCAGGCCGCGCAGGACAACATCGAGGTGGTGGCGCTCGAGGGGCTCGACGCCATCGAGGAGGGGCAGCCGCTGCACGTCCTGATCGTCGGCTCCGACGCCCGTGGCGGCCTCACCGACGAGCAGCTCAGCGAGCTGACGCTCGGCAGCTTCACCGGACAACGGTCCGACACGGTCATCCTGGCGTCGGTCTCCGCCGACCGGTCGAACGTCTCGTTCGTCTCGATGCCCCGGGACCTGGTGGTCTCCGACAGCGACGGTGGCATCGCGAAGCTGACCGAGACGTACGGCGAGGGTCGCGACGCACTCGTCCGCGTGGTCCGCGAGGACCTGGGCTTCCCGGTCAACCACTACGTCGAGGTCTCGATCGAGGGGTTCATCAGCACCGTCGAGGTCGTCGGCGGCGTCAGGATGTGCCTCGACGAGCCGTTGGTCGACGACAAGTCCGGTGCGGACTTCGAGGCGGGCTGCCAGGAGTTCACACCGGAGGAGGCCCTCTCCTACGTGCGGTCGCGCCGCGGCGGTCTGGGTGACTTCGACCGGATCGACCGGCAGCAGCAGTTCCTCCGGGCCATGCTCGCCCGCATCGTCGACCTCCGGCTCCTGCTCGACCCGGGGCGTCTGGTCGACGTGGCCGAGGAGGTCTCGAGCCAGGTGACGACCGACGACCAGCTGTCGATCAGCCGGATGGTCGGACTCGCACAGGACCTGCAGGGCGCTGTCCGGGACGGCATCGAGATGGTGACCGTCCCCGGCTACACGCGGTCGCTGGACGACGGCGGTGTGACGAAGTCGTTCATCGTCCCGTACGGGCCGGGGCTCGAGGCCCTGCAGGAGGGCGTCCGCGCAGGTGAGCCGCTGCCGTCCCGCGGGACCAGCGACGAGCGCGGCGAGACGACGGTCGGGCTGTGGACCGCCGGCCTGCCCGGCGCCGGCGTGGTCGAGTCGACCCTGGTCTGGGGAGGCTTCCAGCCCCAGGTCCTCGGCACCGGTGACCTCGACGCGGGTGCCACGACGAGCGTGATCGCCCTGCCCGGCAACGAGGAGGCGGCCGGTTGGGTCGCCGCCCACCTCGGTGCACCGATCGTCGACGCGCCCGCCGGCGTGACGCTGCCCGACAACGTCGACGTGCTCGTGGTCACCGGTGATGACGCCGGCAACCGCGCCGTCCCGACGACCTGAGCGAGGGAGACCGCCGTGGACGTCGTGGTGACCGGGGCCAACGGGCAGCTTGGCCGTGAGCTCGTGGCGCAGTGGTCCGACGACGACGTCACCGGGCTGACCCGCGACGACCTCGACGTCACCGACGAGGGCGCGGTGCTGGCGACCATCACGGACCTGGAACCCGAGGTCGTCGTCAACTGCGCAGCGTGGACCGCGGTCGACGCCTGCGAGGACGACCCGGCGCGGGCACATCGCGTGAACGCACTGGCCCCGTGGTGGCTGGCGCGGGCCTGCCGCGTCGTGGGGGCGCGCCTCGTCCACGTCTCCACCGACTACGTCTTCGGCGGCGAGGCGCCGACGCGGGCGGACGGCACGCCGCGTGGATGGACCGAGTTCGACGGGGTGGACCCGCGCTCGGTGTACGGGCGCAGCAAGGCGGCGGGCGAGGAGCTGGTCCGCACGACGCTGCCCGAGCACCACGTGGTGCGCACGGCCTGGGTCTGCGGCGCGCACGGTCGCAACTTCGTCACGACGATGCTCTCGCTCGCGGACCGTGGCGGGCCGGTCCGCGTGGTCGACGACCAGTTCGGCAGCCCGACCTTCACCGCCGACCTCGCCGTCGCGCTGCGGGAACTGGCCGCGAACGACCGGTACGGCACGTGGCACCGCACGAACGCCGGCACGGCGAGCTGGTTCGACCTCGCTGCGGCCACGTTCGAGCTCGCGGGTCGCGACGTCGACCTCGGGCCGCAGCCGTCGTCGGCGCTGGACCGCGCGGCGCCGCGACCGCCGTGGTCGGTGCTCGACGCCACGCACGCGACCACCGCCGGGCTGCGCCCGCTGCCGGCGTGGCGGGACGGTCTGCGTGCCCTCCTCGACGA
>CAYMGL010000036.1:0-10686 GCA_964389945.1 uncultured Actinomycetota bacterium | reverse complement strand
GTCATGGCCGGGGTCGCCCTCATCGGGATCGGCCAGCGGTGACCCGGGTCGGCGCGGTCGTCGTCAGCCACCGGACGCCGGTGCGGGCGGCGCACTGTGCCGGCTCCCTGCGGGCCGCGGGCGCCGCACCCGTGGTCGTCGTGGACGCGGGCTCCGGCGACGACACGGCCGAGCGGGCCCGCGCCGCTGGTGCCGTCGCGCTGGAGCTGCCCAACGTCGGCTTCGGGCGGTCGGCCAACGCAGGCGTGACGGCGCTGCCCGACGACGTCGACGCGGTGGTGATCTGCAACGCCGACACCGTGTGGGAGCCGACGTCCGTCGAGCTGCTCGCAGCGGCGGTGCGGCAGCCCGGTGTGGCCGCTGCCGGCCCCACCGTGACCTACCCCGACGGTCGTCCGCAGGCGTCGGCGCGGTCGCTCCCCGACCTCCCGACGGCCCTCGGGCACGCGCTGTTCGGGCTGTGGTGGCCCGACAACCCCTGGACACGGCGCTACCGCGCCGTCGACCACGGGGGCATGGCGAGGGACGCCGACTGGTTGTCCGGCTGCGCATTCGCCGTCGACCGGGCCGCCTTCACGGCCGTCGGCGGCTTCGACCCGGCCTACTTCCTCTACGCGGAGGACGTCGACCTCGGCGTGCGCCTCCGTGCGACCGGCGGGCGCCTGGTGACGGTCCCCGAGGCGCGCGTCGTGCACGAGGTCGGGGCGAGCACCCGGCGGCTGCCGCAGCGCGTCCGGCAGCACGCACGGAGCCTCGACCGCTTCGCCGCCACGCACGTGCTGACCGGGTCGCGCGCGTGGCTGCGACCGGTCGTGCGGCTGGGGCTGGCCGCCTGGGTGGCGGTGGCCACGGTGTGGGGCTGGACCCGCGGGGCCGACCCGGGGCGCAGCACGACCGGGGAGTAACCTCCGGCCTCCCTGCACCCGACCCGACAGGGCTCGACGTTGACCACCGCACTGGATGCCGTGATCGTCGCAGGGGGCCGGGGGACGCGCCTGCAGCCCCTGACGCACGGGACCCCGAAGCCACTCGTCGAGTTCTGCGGTGAGCCGTTCCTCGCCGGGGTGCTGCGGCGGCTGGCCCGAGCCGGCGTCGAGCGGGTCCTGCTCGTCGTGGGCGCCGACACCTCGCCGTTCGACGTGCTGCGACCGGTCGCGGCAGAGCTGGGTGTCGAGCTCGAGGCGGTGCCCGAGCCGACGCCGCTGGACACCGCCGGCGGCGTGCGCGAGGTCGCCGACCGTCTGCGGGGTCCGACGCTGGTCTGCAACGGCGACATCCTGACCGACATCGACTTCCGTGCGATCGTCGACCACCACGTCGAGCACGGCGCGGCGGCGACCCTGTCCCTGACCCGCGTCGAGGACACCTCCAGCTACGGCGTCTGCGTGCGGGACGGCACCCGGATCACCTCGTTCGTCGAGAAGCCGGCACCGGGGACCCTGCCCGGGCAGGACGCGATCAACGCCGGCACCTACGTGCTGGACCCGGCTGCGCTGCTGCGCTTCGAGCGGGGACGGCTCTCGTTCGAGCGAGCGGTCTTCCCCGGCCTCCTCGACGACGGCGAGCACATCGAGGGCTTCGTCTGGGACGGGGCCTGGGCCGACCTCGGCACGCCCGAGCGGCTCCGTGCGGGCACGAGGATGGCGCTGGCGGGCGAGCTGCACTGGCCGGGCGTGGACGACGTCGCGGCGGACGACGACGGGCGGCACGTGGCCGCGGGCGCCGACGTCGCTGCGTCGGCCGAGCTCGTCGGACCCGTGCTCGTGCTGGACGGTGCGGTCATCGGGGCGGGGGCCACCGTCGGTCCCAACGTCGTCGTCGGTCGCGGCGCGCGCATCGGCGACCGGACCACCTGCAGCGACAGCGCCCTGGGGTCCGCCACCGTGCTCGGCGACGACGTGCGGGCCACCGAGCTGCTGACCAGCCCCGGCGTGACCGTCGGTGCCGGCCTCGAGGTGCTCGGTGACACGGTGCTCGGCGAGGGCGTGACGGTGACCGAGCCGGGGCAGCTGCCGATCGGCACCCGCATCCCCCGACCGCGCGACTGACCCGGCCACCGCACACGCGGATCGGACCTGTCACACCCCCGAATAGGCTTCGTCGCATGAACCCGTTGCGCCACAAGCTCGTCGACCTGTGGCATGCGCGTGAGCTCCTCCGGCAGTTCGTCGCAAAGGAGCTGAAGATCCGTTACAAGAACTCGGCCCTCGGGTTCCTGTGGTCGCTGCTGACACCGGCGCTGATGACGGTCGTGTTCACCGCGCTCTTCGGGTTCGCGTTCCGGCTCGACATCGACGACTACGCCGCGTTCTTCCTCTCGGGCTACCTGCTGTGGCAGTTCTTCCAGACCAGCTCGCAGTCGTCCATCACCGCCATCGTCGGCAACGGGGCGCTGATCAAGAAGGTCTACTTCCCGCGCGAGGTGCTGCCGCTGTCGATGGTCCTGGCACAGCTGACCCACTTCCTGCTGGCGCTGCTCGTGCTCAGCCCCGTGCTGGTCGCCTACCGCGGGTGGGGCGTCCTGCTGCACCTCCCGGTGGCGCTCCTGGTCGTGGCGATCATGACGCTGTTCACGTCCGGCATGGCGATGATCTGGGCCGGTGCGAACGTGCCGTTCCGTGACCTCCAGGAGCTGATCGTCGTGATCTTCCTGGTGTGGTTCTACGCCACGCCGGTGCTCTACCCGGCCGCCCTGCTCGAGGCCGCCGCCAGCGCCACGGTCCGGGCCCTGGCGCGGGTCACCGAGCTCAACCCCATGAGCTGGTTCGTCGAGCTGTTCCGCAGCACGACGTTCGGTCGCGTCACGATCGCGGCCGAGGGGGGTGGCGGCGGGATCACCGGCGTGGCGTTCGAGACCTCGCCACCGACGTTGCCGGACGCCGAGCTCTTCGCCGTCGCGACCGCGTTCTCGATCGTCGTGTTCGGCGTCGGCTACGTCTTCTTCAACCGACTGGCGCTCACGTTCGCCAAGGAGGTCTGAGGCAGTGGTGCTGGACGCGCTGCGCGAGCGGCTCCGCGACGACGACGGCCCGGCCATCGTCGTGGACGACCTGACCGAGACGTTCCGGCTCTACCACGAGAAGCCGACCGGGCTCAAGGAGATGCTCTACCGGTTCCGGCGGCCGTCCTACACCGACTTCAACGCGCTCGAGAACATCGGCTTCACGGTCGAGCAGGGCGAGGCGGTCGGGGTCGTGGGGCACAACGGCTCCGGCAAGTCGACGCTGTTGAAGGTGCTGGCCAGGATCCTGCCGCCCGACCAGGGCACGGTCCAGACGCGCGGCCGGGTGGCGTCGCTGCTCGAGCTCGGCGCCGGGTTCCACGGCGACCTCACGGGTCGCGAGAACATCTTCCTCAACGGGGCGATCCTCGGGCTGGCACGCAACGAGATCCAGCAGCGGTTCGACGAGATCGTCGACTTCGCCGGCGTGGGGCCGTTCCTCGACACCGCCGTCCGCAACTACTCGTCAGGCATGTACGTCCGCCTCGGCTTCGCCATCGCCGTGACCGTCGACCCCGACGTGCTCCTCGTCGACGAGGTGCTCTCGGTGGGTGACGCCGAGTTCCAGCACCGCTCGCTCGAGCGGATGCGGCAGTTCCACGACGAGGGCAAGACGCTGCTCGTGGTCAGCCACGACCTCGAGGCGATCGAGTCCCTCTGCGACCGCGTCATCGTGCTGGACCGGGGACGCATCGCGTTCGACGGCGCCGTGGGCCAGGGCCTGACGATGTACAGGCAGCTGACGAGCCCCGTGACCGGCGACGACGAGGACGAGCCCAGGGGGCGCCACCGCGCGGTCGACGTCCTGGCCGTGCAGCTGACCGACCGTGGCGGCGAGCCCGTGCGCAGCGTCGAACCCGGCCGGCAGCTCCTGCTGCGGATGCGGCTGCGGGCCGACGACGACCTGGAGGCGTGCAGCGTCGGGCTGCGGGTCGAGGGGCGGGACGCCGCCGAGCTGTACGAGACCCATGCGAGCTGGAACGGCCTCGGGGTCGGTCCGCTGCGGGCCGGGCAGGAGGCGACGGTCGAGGTGCGGCTCACCGCGAACCTGCTCGCCGGCCACCACCGCCTCCACCCGGTCGTGACCGACCCCTCGGCACGGTTCCCGTGGGCGTTCGGCGACCCGGTCGACCTCGAGGTGCAGGCGACGCCGGGTGCGACCGGGGTCGTGGACCTCGGTGCGTCGTTCTCGGTCGTCGACGGACCGGTGCCGGGCCGACGCTCGATCGACACCGCGCGCGACGCCGATGACGGCTGAGGGCCGACTGCGGGTCACCGCTGTCGTCGTGACCTTCGACAGCGCGCAGCACGTCGACGGCTGCCTCGAGGCGCTGCTGGCGCAGGACCACCCACTCGACGTCGTGGTCGTGGACAACGGGTCGACGGACCGCTCGGTCGAGCGTGCGAACGCCATCGCGGCCGACCACCCCGACACCGTCACGGTGCTGCCGCTGGCGACCAACACCGGGTTCGCCGCAGCCGTCAACCGCGCCATCGCGACGACCGACGCCGACGCCGTCCTGCTGTGCAACCCGGACGCCCGTCTCGCCCCCGACCACGTCCGCGCACTCGTCGGTGCGCTGCGGGAGGACGAGCGGCTCGGCTCGGTCCAGGGGACCCTGTGGCGGCCGCAACGCGCCGGCATGCCCCGGCGGGTCGACTCGACCGGTCACCGGGCGTTCGTCACCCGGCTGTTCGGCAACCGCGACGAGGGGCGGTCGCGACCGAGCCCGGGCGGCGAGGTGTTCGGCGTCACGGGTGCGGCCGCGCTGCACCGGCGCGCGATGCTCGACGACGTCGCGGTGCCGCGCGAGGACGGGACGCTCGAGTGGCTCGACGAGACGCTCTTCGCCTACTACGACGACATCGACCTCGACTGGCGGGCGCGGCTGCGTGGGTGGCGCGCGGCGCACGTGCCGGCCGCGGTGGGCGTGCACGAGCGCGGGGGAGCGGGCGCGCGGCGCTCGGACCTCGTCGAGGAGTGCAACGCCGCGAACCGACTGCTCGTGCTGGCGAAGCTGGACCACCGACCCAGTCTCCTGCGCGTCCTCCCGGCGGTCATCGTGGGGACCGTGCTCAAGCTGCTGTGGCTGGGCCTCTCGCAGCCACGCGTGGTCCCGGGCGTGCTCGCGCGACTCGTGCGGGGCTGGCGACCGACCATGCGTCGCCGCGCCTGGGCGCTCGCCACGGCAACGGTCGACCCGGCCACCGTGGTCGCCGGGTTCGAGCCGTTCGCGTGGCGGGCGTGGGTGCGGCGTTGGTGGCGCCGTGTCCGCGGCGGCACCGTCACCTGACCACGCTCGCTCAGCTCTCGTCGGTGGCGTCCTCGTCACCGGTGCCGGCGTCGTCGGTCGCCGCGTCGTCGCCCGCGTCCTCGTCGCTGGTGTCCGTGTCGTCGGTCTCGGCGTCGTCGCTGCCAGCCTCGTCCGAGATCTCCAGGACGTCCTCGGGGTACTGGCCGAGCGCGGCCTCCGGCGCCGGACCGCGGCTGCCGAAGTGCTCGGCGATCCACCCGTAGGCGTAGTCACGGTCCCACGAGTCGCAGTCCATGCCCTGGGCCCACGAGCGGACCGCGATCGCCTTGCCGGAGTCGATGCCCGGGTCGGTGAACGGTGCGGCGAGGATGCCGGCGCGACCGGCGTTGGACGCGAAGCCGCTCTCGTTGAGCGTGCCGACGAGCTCGTCGATGTCGTCGATGTCGTCACCGTCGACCTGCTCTGGGTCGTACCAGATGATGACCGAGCCGTGCTCGAGGTTGTGGGTCGTCGCCCGCTCGTCGAGCTGCTCGTCACGCGCGCCGCTGTAGATCGGCCCGGGGTTGGCGTAGTGCGGACCGGTGGCCGTGGGCCGCCCGTTGGTGTAGAGCGTCTCGGCCGGCGGGGCCGTCGACGGCTCGAGGTGCTCGCGCGACGCGATCGGCTCGACCTCGATGACCTCGCAGCCGTTGCTGGCGCGGGCCTCGTCGATGTCGGCCTGCGCGACGGTGATCGCGTTCTCGATCGTCGGGTTGAGGTTGCCGACCGCGAGGAACGTGATCCCACCGAGCACGGCGACCAGCCCCACCGCGACGGCGGTGTTGCGGATCGTCTGCTTGCGCTGGGCGGCGGCTGCGGCCGCCTCCTCCTCCATGCGGCGCTGGCGCTTCTCCTCGCGCCGCTCGGCCTTGGTCTTGCGTTCCTGCTCGGCCACGGGTCCCTCGTGTCAGTCGAATGGAGCGGCCGGGGAGCGTACCGCTGGCCACGGTGGCCCCGACCACGCGCGCTGCAACGAGCGGCGGGGCGGTCAGGGTTCCGGGTCGCCACCCTGGCCGGTGCGGAAGGCGTCGTCGCGCGACGGCCGCAGCAGGTCCCGCCCGGTGCCCTCGCCGGCGACGTCCAGACCACGCAGGAGCACGAACGGCGTGCCGTCAGCCTTGCCGCGCACCAGGTCGGCCGCAGCCGCGAGCTGGTCCGCCACGGCGATCTGGGTGACGTGCAGCGGTCGGCCGTCGCGGTCGCGGCTGCCGCGGTCGTCCCGCAGCGCGGTGACCCCGGCCGCCCCGAGGGCGACGTCGGTCTGCCCGAGGCGCCAGGGCCGGCCGAACGTGTCGGTCACGACGACGCCGACGGCGGCCCCGGTCGCGTCGCGCAGCGCGTCGCGCAGCGCCGCCGCGCTCGCGTCGGGGTCTGCCGGCAGCAGCAGCGCACGCCCCTCCTCCGGCACGTTGGAGGTGTCGATGCCGGCCATGGCGCAGACGAAGCCGTGCGGGGTCTCCACGATCAGCACGTTCGGCGTGTCGGCGACGACACGGGTGGCCTGCGCCCGCGCCAGCAGCCGTCGCGCCGCGTCCGGGGTGGGGGCCGGTGGCAGGTCGACGATGGCCGCCTCGGCCTTCGCCACGACCTTGGAGGCGACGCAGACGACGTCGCCGTCGGCGAGCGACAGCCCGGCGGCCGCGACCGCGTCCAGCAGCACCGCGGCGAGGTCGGCGCCCGGGGTCACCTCGACGTCGGTCGGCAGCCCGACCACGCGCAGCTCAGGCATCGGCGAGCTCCGTCGCGAGGTCGAGGCAGGTCCGGGCCAGCGCAGCGGCCACCTCGGCGTCGTCCATCATCGTGTCGGTGGCGACGGCGCGGACGCCGAGGGCGGCGACCTCGTCGACCTGTGCCGCGTCACGCTCGTCGAGCACCCAGCCGTCCAGCCACGGCGCGTAGTGGCCCGCCACGCCGGCGGCCGAGGTCGGCACGCCGATCGCGGGCAGGAGGCGGTCCGCCATCCCGCGCACGACCGCGCCGCCGACGATGGGGGAGACGCCCACGACCGGTGCCGGCGTGGTCCGGACGGCCTCGGCGATCCCCGGCACGGCGAGGATCGTCCCGATCGACACCACGGGGTTGGACGGCGCGACGAGCACCGTGTCGGCGTCGACGATCGCCTCGACCACGCCCGGTGCCGGCCGTGCCTGCTCGCGCCCGGCGAGCTCGACCCGCGTGACGTCGTGGTCCGCACGGTCCCGCACCCAGTACTCCTGGAAGTGCAGGTCGGCGCCGTCGGTGGTGTGCACGCGGGTCGCCACGGGGTCGTCGGTGGCCGGCAGCAGCGTCAGCCCGACCCCGAAGGCGTGCGCGACCTCCGCGGTGACCTGGGACAGCGGGGCTCCCTCCGCCAGTCGTGCGGTGCGGTGCACGTGGACGGCGAGGTCGCGGTCGCCGAGCGTGAACCAGGTCGGCCGACCGAGCCGCTCGAGCTCACCGGCCACCACGAAGGACTCGTCCGCGCGACCCCACTGCTGGTCGGGGTGGACCACGCCGGCGAGGTGGTAGACGATCGAGTCGAGGTCCGGTGCCACGTGCAGGCCGTGGACGCGGACGTCGTCGCCGACGTTGGCGACGACCGTGACCGTGGCCGGATCGACCACCTGCACGAGCCCCCGCAGGAACCGCGCGGCACCGACACCTCCTGCGAGGACGGTGATCATCTCGACTCCCGGACGTGGTCGGGCGCCGAGGCTATTGCCCGCGCGCCGTAGGCTCGTGGGCCACGGGGGACGAGGTGCAGGTGGTCGACCAGGCAGAGCGGGACCGACGGCTGCCGCGCGCGCTGCGCCGGGCCGAGGACGGGCGCAGCCTCACCCGTGACGAGGTCGCCGCGCTGCTGACCGCGACCGGGCCCGAGCTGGACCGGCTCGTGGCCCAGGCGGGTGCCGTCCGCGACCGCGCGCCCTGGTTCGCCGACGGTGCGTGGGGGCGCACGCCCGACGGGGGCCGGCGCGTCACCTACAGCCGCAAGGTCTTCATCCCGCTCACGCACCTGTGCCGCGACGCCTGCGGCTACTGCACGTTCGCGTGGCCACCGAAGGGTGACGTGCCCGCCTACCTGTCGCCGGACGAGGTCCTCGACATCGCGCGGCAGGGCCAGGCCGCCGGGTGCAAGGAGGCGCTGTTCACGCTCGGCGACCGCCCCGAGGAGCGCTACCCGGCTGCCCGGACCTGGCTCGACGCCCACGGCTACGACTCGACGGTCGCGTACCTGCGCAGCGTCGCGATCCGGGTGCTCGAGGAGACCGGCCTCCTGCCGCACCTCAACCCCGGGGTCCTGTCGTGGTCGGAGCTCGCGCTGCTGCGGCCGGTCGCGGCCTCGATGGGGCTGATGCTCGAGTCGACCAGCGACCGGCTCCTGCAGAAGGGCGGGGCGCACTTCAACGCGCCGGACAAGGACCCCGCGGTCCGGCTGCGGATGCTGGAGGACGCCGGCCGGCTCGCGATCCCGTTCACCTCGGGGCTGCTCATCGGCATCGGCGAGACGCCCGAGGAGCGCGCCGACACCCTCCTGGCGCTCCGCGACGCCCACCGTCGCTACGGGCACCTCCAGGAGGTGATCGTCCAGCACTTCGTGCCCAAGCCGGACACGGCGATGCGGGACCGCCCGTCCCCGCCGGAGCACGAGGTCCTCGCGGCCGTGGCCGCCGCGCGGCTGGTCCTGGGACCGACGGTCCACGTGCAGGCGCCGCCGAACCTGTCGCCGGGCGGCGAGGCGCGGCTGCTCGCGGCCGGCATCGACGACCTCGGCGGGGTCTCGCCGATCACGCCCGACCACGTCAACCCGGAGAAGCCCTGGCCGCACCTGGACGCCCTCGCCGAGCGGACCGCCGCAGCCGGGTTCGAGCTGACCGAGCGCCTCTGCGTCTACCCGGAGTGGGCCACGCGCCCCGACCCGTGGCTGGACAGCCGCATGGCCCGGCCCGTCGCCGACCTCGCGACGCAGGACGGCCTCGCGCGCCCGGGCCACCGGCCCGCGCCGCAGCCGTGGCAGGCGCCGGTCCTCACGCTGCGGGAGACCACCGACGCGATGGAGGCGGTCATCAGCGGCGACGAGGCCGGCGGGTCCGCCGCCGACGGCCGCAACGCCCGCTCGGCCGCCGCGGCCGACGACCTGCACCGCGCGGTCTACGGCGACATCGCCGAGGTCGCCGCCACGTACGTCCGCGACGAGGGGCCGCGGGTGACGCCCGGCAGCGACCTCTCGCGTGACGTGGCGGCCGCGCTGGCCACGGCCCAGCGCGGCACGGTGCTCGACGACGGGGCGGCGCGGCTGCTGTTCGACGCCGAGGGGCCGGACCTGGAGGCACTGGCCCGTGCGGCCGACGAGGTCCGCGCCGACGCCGTCGGTGACGAGGTCACCTACGTGGTCAACCGCAACCTCAACTTCACCAACGTCTGCTACGTCGGGTGCCGCTTCTGCGCGTTCGCGCAGCGTCGCGACGACCCCGACGCCTACACGCTCGGGATGGACCAGATCGCGACGCGCGTCCGCGACGCCTGGGACCGCGGCGCGACCGAGGTCTGCATGCAGGGCGGCATCCACCCCGACCTGCCCGCCGACCACTACTTCAAGGTGCTCGACACGGTGCGGGAGGCCGTGCCCGCGATGCACGTGCACGCGTTCAGCCCCATGGAGGTCGTCAACGGGGCTGCGAAGCTCGGCGTCTCGATCCGGGAGTGGCTGACCGAGGCCCGCGACCGCGGCCTCGGCTCGATCCCCGGCACGGCGGCGGAGATCCTCGACGACGAGGTCCGGTGGGTCCTGACCAAGGGCAAGCTGCCCGCCGACACGTGGGAGGAGGTCGTGCGGACGGCCCACGACGTCGGGCTGCCGTCGAGCAGCACGATGATGTACGGCCACGTCGACCACCCCGGCCACTGGGTCGCGCACCTGAAGCGGTTGCGGGCGATCCAGGAGGACACCGGCGGCTTCACCGAGTTCGTGCCGCTGCCGTTCGTCCACCAGCTCGCACCGATCTACCTCGCCGGGGTCGCGCGCCCCGGCTCGACACCGGCCGAGGACCGGCGGGTCCACGCCGTCGCCCGGCTGCTGCTGCAGGGCGCCATCGACCACGTGCAGACGTCGTGGGTGAAGCTGGGCCTCGAGGGGGCACAGGTCATGCTGCGCGGTGGTGCCGACGACCTCGGCGGGACGCTCATGGAGGAGACGATCTCCCGGATGGCCGGGGCGGAGAACGGGTCGGCCAAGACCCCGGAGGAGATCGCGGAGATCGCCACCGGGATCGGGCGGCACGTGCGGCGCAGGGACACCGTCTACGGCACCGCTCCCACCCAGATTCCAGTGACCGTGGTCACATAGAGATGCGGGACCCGGGGCGCCGTCGGCGCGCGCACGAGGTGTGACATACGATGCAGGCCATACCG
>CAYMGL010000035.1:11440-15483 GCA_964389945.1 uncultured Actinomycetota bacterium | reverse complement strand
CTCGTCGTCGCCGGGCCGCGCAGCGGCGCGTCGTCGTGGAGCCGGTCCACGTACGTGACGAGTCGGTCGATCCAGTCGTCGACGTCGGCGAGTACCGCCTCGTCCGCCGTGGTCCCTCCAGCGGCGACCCCCACGGCGACGACGGCGCGGGCCAGGGCGTAGTGCCAGACGGGGGAACCGGGCGACCGGCCGCCCCGGTTCGCTGCGGCAACCACCTCCTCGACGGCTGCGCCGTCCGCGGCGAGTGCTGCCGCGTACTCCGCCGCGACGAGGGCACCGACCGTGTTCGTGTCGTCGACGACGTCGATCGCGAACGCGGCGCGGTCCACGGCGCGACGGACCTGGCCCGTCCAGCGAAGCCACTCCCCGGTCACCACGACCACGCCGGTGGCGAGCCAGCTGCCGGTCAAGTCACGGGGGTCGCGTACGTCGACGCGCGCGCCGTAGCCCTCGAAGCGGCCGCGGTGCAGGTCCAGTGTCAGACCACACCACCAGCGCCAGGCGGTTCCCTGCTCGGACCTGCCGGCTCGGGCCGCGTGGCGGTCCCACCGAGCCAGCTCGGCAGCCGCCCGCTCGAGGTCACGAGTGGCGAGGCAGCGCTCGGTCGCCGTCAGGTGCGCGTTCGGCCGGTACCGATCGTGGCCGGTCCGGTCGAGTGTGTTGAACAGCTCCTCCAGCGGTCCCTCGAGACGGTCGGGCAGGTACGGGCCGATGGCGTTGACCATGCGCAGCAGGCCCAGCTCGAGCGCCTGGTCCCCATCGCATGCCCGTGCGATGTCGATGGCCTCGTCGAACTCCTCGGCGACTGCGCTGACGTCCCAGTCCAGGAGTCGGTCCTCGCCCACCGCCGATCGCGTCTGCGCATGGGCGCTCAGCGCCAACGAGCGCGCCGCACTGACAGCGTCTCCGTGCCGCGCGAGCTCGTCGGCCGCCACCTCGAGGGCAGCATCGTGGTCGTTGGCGTTGAGCAGGGCGACGGTCAGGTTCCCGGCAGCGGCGGCGCGCGCGTGGTCGTCGGCCGCCCGCACCGCTGCGGTGCGGGCCGCTCGCGCCAACTCCGAAGCGGCGGGATCGGAGGTGCCCAGCGCCGCCGATGTCGCAGCCAGCAGCAGGTCGACCTCCGTCGTGCCGCTCAGCCCCTCGGGGTCCTCGACCCGGTCCCAGAGCTCCAGTGCTCGCGTCGCGTGCTCCAGCGCAGCGGCATCGGCCTGGAGACCAGTGTGCTCGCTGGCGGCCCGGACGGAGGCGGCCAGGCATCGGGGCAGATCGTGCGCGCGCCACCAGTGGTGGGCCGCCTCACCGGCGGCCGCGGCCCGACCGGCCGCGGCGAGCTCCGGATGCTCCTCCAGTGCGGCTGCGGCCGCGGCGTGCGCGCGAACCCGTTCGGTCGGCAGGAGTCGATCGGCGGCGACCTCCCGCAGCAGCGCGTGCCGGAAGGCGTAGCGCCCGTCGTCCACGACGAGGATCCCGTCGTCGAGCGCCGCTCGCAGCGCCGCCTCGACATCCGCCTCGTGCAGCCTTGCCACCCGGCCCACCAGGCGGGCATCGACGGCCGCGCCGACCACGGCGATGTCGGACAGCAGCTGGCGGGTCGGACGGGGGAGGCGCTCCAGCCGGAGGGAGAGCGCGTCGTGCACCGAGTTCGGGAGCTCGCCGGCATCGGCCGTGAGCAGCTCCTCCGCGAAGAAGGGATTGCCACCGGCACGTCGCACGACGTCGAGGAGTTGCGCGTCGGTCCGATCCGGCGACAGGTCCGACAGGTGTTCGGTGAGTGCCGCCTCGGTGAGTGGGCCGAGGTCGATCCGTGTCACTGCAGGCCGGCGCACCAGTTCCGCCAGTACGGGCCGTAGGGGATGACGACGGTCGAGATCGTCCGTGCGGACCGTGCCGAGCACGAGCAACCGTTCGTCGTGGAGTCTGGCCGCGAGGTGCCCGACCAGGTCACGGGTCGTCGCCCCGGCCCAGTGCAGGTCCTCGAGGACGAGCAGCACCGGCGCCTCGTCGGCGAGGTCACGCAGCAGGCGGTGGAACGAGACGAGCATCTGCCCGGGCGCGGCCTCCTGCGGGCTGTCGAGGTCCACGGTCAACTCGGGGACCAGTGGCGCCAGCCACCTCGCCGGACCGTCCAGGAGCTCGACCACCGCTGCGTCCCCGCGCGCCCTCGCCAGCTGGCGCAGGACCTCTGCGACGGGCGCGAGCGTGGCTGCACCCTCGCTCAGCTGCACACAGCCTCCGTTGAGGACGACCCAATCGTCCTCAGCGGCCCCCTTCACGACCTCCTCGACGAATCGGGTCTTGCCGACACCGGCATCGCCACCGACCAGGACCATGCCCGGCGACCCGTTCGTTGCCTCGGAGCGGCTGTCGTCCAGCGCAGCAAGTTCGCGGTCGCGACCGACCAGCGGCGTGGTCCGCACTGCCATCCGACGCTCCCGCTCGCTGCCGGGAGTCTGCCAGACCGCTGCGGCAGTGGCGTGGGCGTCCGCAGCGGTCAACGTGTGGCCGTGGCCGGTGTGACGTCAGCCCAGCGGGGGCGCCGTGCGGCTGGCCGGCGGCCGGCGAGGCGCCGGACGGTCAGGAGCAGGCGGCTCGGACGGCGGGCAGCGCTGGTGGTGGTGTGGGGCTTCTGCCGGGTCGCCCGGAGGTAGGTGGTGGGTGCGGTGTGGTGGATGCCGGTCATGGGTGACTCCCTGCGTCGTTGGTGGCACCACCATGCGACTGAGGGCACCCTGCCCACATTGGGCCTGCGCCTTAGATCACCCCTCAGATCCATGCGCAGCCGGCGCCGACGGGGCGCAGAAGCCGCCTGACAGCCCTTCGGCAGCCGAGCCGCCTACTCGGCCACCGTGACCCCCTCCGGCCAACCCTCGTGCCGTTCGAGGTGGCGGAGGTCGTCACCGTTCCACAGGAGCCGGTCGCCGCGACACAGGGTGAACCTGGTCGCTGGTCGTTCCCACAGCACGTCGTCGCTGGCCGCATCCAGCACGCGAACCATGGCGACGGGGTTCGTCGTCTCTCGATCGCAGAACGACTCCTCACCGGACATCTCTCCGCCGATCAGGATGCGTCGCGTTCGTCCGGTCATGACGAGCGGGCCCGACCACTGGGAGGCACCGTCCTCCGTCTCGATCACGATGACCGCAGGACCGGCGGTCGACGCAACAGGAATGAGCGGCCCCATGCGCTCGCAGGCGCCGAGGCCCATCAGGAGGACGAGTAGCAGACCCATCGTCCCGACGCGTTGGTGAACGCTGCACGTAGTCATCGAGGTCCTCGGTCGACGGCCGCTTGGGGACCGCTTCGCCGAGGCAGGGCCGACCTCCTGCCATGAGCGATGGCCGCCGCCTCCCGTGGGGAGCTGCATGACACAGATGTGTCGGCGAGGTTGGTCCGGATGCGTCTCGTCCGATGGGGCGGTGCGGTCGTTCAGTCTGGGCACCGGACAGCCCGGGACGGTGAGGCTCGACTGCGGCGACGCCGCCTGCGTCGAGGCCACCGCAAGCTCCAGCGACGCGAGATGCCGATGGCCCCTGCCAGTACTTCCGTCCCCCTGCACCGACGAGCGCCTGCGCTCCTGACGGCACTGCTCGCCGCACTCCTGGTGGTCATCCAGGCGCCGGCCGCGCTGGCGGCACCGAGCGTGACGACCGGCGGACCGTTCACGGTGACCGAGCAGGATCCGCCGACCGTCATCGGGACGGGCGTGTCGATCAGTGGGGGAACGAGCTACGACGGGCAGTACCTCGACTTCGAGGTCGGGGACGCGAGCAGCGATGACCACCTGGGTCTGGTCACCACCGACACCGCCTCGACGGCCGACGGTGTCGTCTCGATCGTGGGGTCCTCCGTCTACCTCGGGGACGGCAGCCAGGCGTTGCCGATCGGGTCGGTCGATCCCACGTTCGACGGCCGCGACGGTTCCACGCTGCGGGTCAACCTGACCAGTGCCTTCGCCAATCCGTCCTTCGAGGACGGCGACCTCACCGCGTGGAACGCCATCGAGGACCGCGTCGACCTCGGCGTCGACAGCATCGCCGGCTTCC